>DASWWB010000463.1:0-2847 GCA_036406115.1 Herpetosiphonaceae bacterium | reverse complement strand
GGACTTGACGTGGCGCCACCAGGCTTCGTTGGCCTGGAACCAGCGCACCGTCTCCTCCAGCCGGTGGTCGAAGTCGGTCTCCGGCGCCCAGCCCAGCTCCTGGTTGATCTTGGACCAATCGACGACATACTTGAAATCGTGGCCGGGCCGGTCGGCGACAAAGGTGATCGACTGCTCGGGATCGCGGCCGAGAATCGCGCACAGCTTGCGCACCACCTCCAGGTTGGTGATCTCGGTGTGCATGCCGCCCACGCAGTAGGTTTCGCCGATCACGCCGTTGTGCAGCACCAGGTCGATCGCTTTGCAGTGGTCGACGACGTACAGCCAGTCGCGCGATTGCTTGCCCTGGCCGTAGACCGGCACCTGCTTGCCCTCGATCAGATTGGTGATCGCCAGCGGGATCAGCTTCTCGGGGAAGTGGTAGGGGCCGAAATTGTTGGAGCAGTTGGTGATGGTGATCGGCAGGCCGAAGCTCTGGTGATAGGCTCGCACCAGGTGGTCCGAGGCGGCTTTGCTGGCGGAGTACGGGTTGCGCGGGGCGTAGGGCGTCGCTTCGTCGAATTTGCGCTCCTCGTGCTCGCCGATCGCGCCGAAGATCTCGTCGGTCGAGACATGGTGGAAGCGGGCGATCTTGTTGCGCAGCGCGGCGTCCAGCAGCACCTGGGTGCCCAGGACGTTGGTGCGGACGAACTCGGCGCCGTTGATCAGCGAGCGGTCGACGTGGGTCTCGGCGGCGAAATGGATGATCGCGTCGACCTGCTCGCTTGCCAGCACGTCGTCCAGCAGCGCGCCGTCGGCGATGTCGCCGCGCACGAAGCGGTAGTTGGGATTGGCGGCCACATCGGCCAGGTTCTCCAGGTTTCCGGCGTAGGTCAGCTTGTCATAATTGATCACCCGATCCGCCGGATGGGTCTGGAGCCAGTAGCGCACGAAGTTGGAGCCGATGAACCCGGCGCCGCCCGTAACCAGCAATACCATTGAATATCTCCCTATGGTGCGATGAACCGGGGCCGACGTTTCAGCCCCGCGCCATTGTACGCGAAGTTCGCCCGCCGCCCCGCTGACAACCCGCTCAAGGCTGCCTGACGTCGGCGCTAGGCCGCGCTGGCAGCGAGGGCCGAGGCCAGGTCCGGCGCCGTAGCGAGGCTGCGCACATCCACGCCGGTGGCGATCAGGCCCTCCGCCACGTCGGGGCGGACGCCGATCAGCACCACATTGGCGCCGAGCAAGCGCCCGGCCTGGATGATCCTGATCAGCCCGTCCGCCAGCTCGCGATCGATGATCGGAATGCCGGTGACATCGAGCAGCACCCGACGCGCGCCGCGCTGCTGCGCCGCCTGGAGCACCGTGGCCGACAGCAGCTCCAGCCGCTCGGCGTCGAGGGCGCCGATCAGCGGCACGACCAGCGTCGAGGCGCTCAGGGGCAGGATGGGCACGCTGAGGCTGCGGAGCGTCGCCCGCTGCTCGGCCAGCTCCGCCACCAGCGCTTGCTGGCGGACGGATTCTTCGCGCAGCGCGGCGACGGTCGCGTGCAGCTCGGCGGTGCGCGTCTCCACCTGGACCTCCAGCGCCGCCCGGGCCGATTCGGTCTCGGCGTGGGCCTGGCGGGCCTCGTCAAGCGCGTCGTTGAGGTACTGGTGGACCTGCCAGACCAGCAGCAGGATAATTCCTGCCGAGCCCGGAATGGCCACCAGGTTGTACCACTGGCGGGCGAAGCTCGGCGTGACGGGCGTCTGGAAAAGATTGACCCACTGCGCCAGCACCGTCAGCAGCACGCCGCAGGCGAAGGCGGCGTAGGCGAGGCGGCGCAGGAGCGCGCGCTCCAGGTGCGGCAGCGCCAGCAGCACCGCCATGATCGGATAAAAGATGGTTTGCACCAGCAGCGAGGGATCGGACACCACGTACAGCACCGCTACCAGCAGGCCGCCGCTGGTCAGCAGCCGGAGCGCCGGGCGCAGCCGGCCGCGCTTGAGCAGCGCGCGGCTGATCACCAGCACGGCGATCAGCGCCAGTGTGCCGAACAAGCCGAGCGCCGCCGACCGCAGCGGCGGCCGGAGCGCCGGCTCCGGCCTGATCGCCGAGAGCCCGAGGACAAGCGCGTAGCTTGAGAGTGTGATCCAAAATCCCCAGCGAAGATACTGGCTCAGGCGGTCGATCGTGACCGACGGGACGGGCTCGGCGGACATGGCGGCTCCTCTCGGCGCGGGATTCGTGCGCCGGCAGTATACCGCACCTGCCGCCCGCTCCGCACGCCCGCCCCGGCCGCGTTGACACGCCTGCAGCCCTGTGCCATAATCCCGCCGGCCATACTTATTGATTGACTACTCAGAAGGTTTGTATGTCACCGATGGTCAAAGCGCCGCTCACAATCGAACATGCGGCGCTGGGGCTGCTGCGGCAGCGGCCGATGCACGCCTACGAGATGCATCAGACGCTCCAGCGCGCCGGCGCGCTCGGCATGGTCTGGCGCCTCAAGCAGAGCCTGCTCTACGCGATCCTTGATCGGCTGGAGGCCGAGGGCCTGGTGACGGGCGAGGTCGTCCCCCAGGGCAGCCGCCCGCCGCGCACCATCCTGCGCCTGACCGAGGCCGGGGCGCTGGCGCTCGAGCGCTGGCTGGCGGCGCCGGTCAGCCACGGCCGCGATTTCCGCCTGGAGTTCCTGGCGAAGCTGTATTTCGCCGGCCAGGCGGGCCCTGCTCAGGTCGCGTCCCTGCTCGACGTCCAGCGGACCGCCTGCGCGGGCTGGCTGGAGGAGCTGCGGCGCCAGGCCGAGCGCGCTGCTGGCGAGCCCTACGAGTGGTTGGTGTTCCAGTTCCGCATCGGGCAGATCGACGCTATCGTGGCCTG
>DASWWB010000462.1:0-4016 GCA_036406115.1 Herpetosiphonaceae bacterium | reverse complement strand
CCGGGGCGACGGCGCCGCCAGCCGGCTGTTCTTGCGATACAAAAACGCCCCCTCGCACTCGACGGTCTCGAAGCGGTCGAAGATGCCCCACAGCGTCTCGGAGAAACCGAGAAACAGGTAGCCGCCCTCGGCCATCGCGTCGTAGATCCGCGCGATCAGCTCCTTGCACGTCGCCAATTGGAAGTAAATCGTGACATTCTGGCAGAACACAATATCCAGATCCATCGCCCAGCCAGGGAACGGATCGAGCAGATTGTGCTGCTCGAATTGTACCAGCGATTGCGCCGTCGTGCCCACCTGGAGCCCCGCCCCATGCTCGCCGAACCAACGACGCTGCGTAGGGTGGAGATTGGCCAGGCTGCGGCCGCGATAGACTCCGGCTCGCGCCCGGTCCAGCGCCGCCCCGCTCAGATCGGTGCCCCAGATCCGCACCGGCCGCTCCAGCGGATGGCCGAGCGTTTCGAGCGCCGTGATGGCGATGCCGTAGGGCTCCTCGCCGGTGGCGCAGCCGGCGCTCCAGATCCGCAGCGAGCGCATCGGCGGGCGCAGCCGGTGCAGCTCGGGCAGAATCTGGCTCTGGAGCAGGCGGAAGTGGGCGGGGTTGCGGAAAAACTGGGTCTCGTGGTTGGCCAGCTGCTCGGCCAGCTCGCGCAGCTCGGTGGCGCCGGCGGAGGTCTGGACCAGCGCGGTGTAGGCGGCGGCGGTCAGGCCCAGCACTTTGATCCGCTTCTGGGCCATGCCGAGGCCCTGGTTCTGGCGGCTGTCGTCGAGGTAGAGGCCGCAGCGGGCGGCCAGGCAGTCGCGGATGATCGTCCATTGCTGGCTGCTCAGATCGGCCATCAAGGCACCTGCGGCAGCGCGGTCAGCCCGACCAGGCGGGCGGCCAGCTGGGCGGCGGAGACGGTCTCGCTGGCGGCGCCGTTCTCCAGCGCGGCCCGCGGCATGCCGAAAATCGCGCTGGAGGCCTCGTCCTGGACGAGCGTCGCCGCCCCGGCCCGGCGCAGCGCCAGCAGCCCGGCGGCGCCGTCGCGGCCCATCCCCGAGAGGATGACGCCGATCGTGCGCTTGGCGCAGTGCTCGGCGGCGGAGTGCATGGTCACATCGATCGAGGGGTACTGGAGGGCGCGCGGCTCAAGGTCGAGGCTGATCCGGCATTGCTCGTCGAGGCGCAGGTGGTGGGTGTCGGGGGCCACGATCACCTGGCGCGGCCGGATGATCATCCCGTCGGCGGCCAAGACGACCGGCAGGGCGCTGTTGCCGCCGCGCCACTCGACCATATTGGCCACAAAGCCCTCGGCGATGTGCTGGACAATCACCAGCGAGCCGGCGAAAGTCGGCGGCAGCATGCCGAGCATCGTGTGCAGGACCTTGGGGCCGCCGGTCGAGGCGCCGATCAGCACCACGCGCTGGGAGCCGGGCAGGAGCGGCGCCGGCAGCTGGACCGGGGCGGCGGCGTCCTCGGCGGCGGGCACCAGCCGCGAGCGGCGCCGGCCGCGCAGATGGGTCACGACCTTGACCCGGGCCAGCATCTTGACCCGCTCGATCAGGTGGCGGCGCACGGCCTCGGACTGCGAGCCGACGAAATCGCGCGGCTTCTCGATCACCTCCAAGGCGCCGGCGCTGAGCATCTGGAAGGTGAAGCCCGAGTCGTGGCGGTCGATCGAGCCGGTCAGCACCAGGATGGGCGTCGGGTGGTAGGCCATGATCTCCTCGGTGGCGCCGAGGCCGTCGAGGACCGGCATGCGCACGTCCATCGTGACGATATCGGGGCGCAGCTTGGCCACCAGCTCCACCGCCTCCAGGCCGTTGCGGGCCTCGCCAACCACCTGGATGAGCGGGTCGCTGGTCAGCACCGTCCGGATGATCCGCCGCACCAGCGATGAATCATCAGCGATCAGCACCTTGATGGGGGTGGTTGTCATAGCACGGCCCAGCCTGTCTCAGCGGGTGTCACTGCATGCCGAGGAGCAATTTCACGCGATTGGGCAGATCCAGCAAATCCAAATCTTTGTTGAGATAATCATCGACGCCGGCCTCGAAGCCGGCCCGCTTGTCGTCCATCGAGGTCAGCATGATGATCGGCAGCTCCTCGAACAGCGGGTTGGCGCGCAGCTGGCGGCAGACATCGTAGCCGTCGATGCCGGGCATCTGCACGTCGAGGACCATCAGGTCCGGCGGGGTGTCCTGGACTTTGCTGAGGGCCTCCTCGCCGCTGTGGGCCAGCTCGACGGTGTAGCCGTACATCTCCAGGCGCATTTTGACAATGTCGGTGACGAGTTTGCTATCGTCGACGACCAGGATTCGCTCGCCCATGGGACCTCCTACCTGCCGAGCAACTGATGGATCGTTTCCAGCAGATTGCTTTGATCGAATTGACTTTTGACAATATAGGCTTGCGCGCCAGCCAGCAGGCCCTCGCGGCGGTCGCTCTCTCGCGCCAGGCTGGTGATGATGATCACGGGGAGGTTGCTCAGCCGCTGATCGCCACGGATGCGCCTGGTGAGCTCGAAGCCGGTGAGGTGGGGCATTTCCACGTCACTCACGACTAAATCGTAGGGGTTTGACTGCACCTTGTCAAGCGCGTCGCGCCCATTGACCGCCGTCTCGACCTGATAGCCGGCCGATTGCAAGATCGAGCGCAGCAGCTCGCGGGTGGTGAAGGAGTCCTCGGCCACCAGCAGGCGGGCGGGCTGAAGATGGGCGGCGGGCGGCGCGGCGGGCCGGGCCACCTCCCGGGCGCGCTCGGCGACTGTCGCCGGGTTGAGCAGCAGCACCAGCCGGCCGTCGGGCAGGATGATCGAGCCGCTGCACAGCCGCTGCTGGGCGAGAATCGGGCCGAGCGACTTCACGACGGCCTCGCGCTCGTCGATCATGCGGTTGACGAGCAGGCCGAGCGGGCGCTGGGCCGGGCCGAGGATGAGGATGGTCGAGATCTGCGAGGGGTCGGGCAGCGGGCCGCGCTGGTCGAGCAGCGGCGCCAGGGCCACGACCGGGATGGTCCGGCCGTCGTAGGCGAAGGTCGGCCGGCCCTCGACGGTCTCGATCTCGTCGGAGCGGACGCGGCGGCCGGCCAGGCAGGCGGTGGAGGGCAGGGCGTACATGCCGCCGGAGGCCTCGAACAGCAGCACGCGGGTGGTCAGCAGGGTCAGCGGCAGGGTCATGATGAAGGTCGTGCCGCGGCCGAGCTCGGTGTCGATCTCGATCCTGCCGCCGACCTCGGTCACGGCGGTCCGCACCACGTCCATGCCGACGCCGCGGCCGGAGACATCGGTGATGAACGAGCTGGTCGAAAAGCCCGGCTGCCAGATCAGCTCCAGCGCCTCGTCGTCGCGCAGCCTGGCGGCGTCGTCGGCCTCGATCAACCCTTTGCGGACGGCGGTCTGGCGGATGGCCTCGGCGCTGATGCCGCGCCCGTCGTCGCTGACCAGCAGCTCGACCGAGCCGCCCAGCGAGCGGGCGCACAGCCGCAGGGTCGCCTCGCGCTGCTTGCCGGCGGCCTCGCGCTCCTCGGGCGGCTCGATGCCGTGGTCGAGGGCGTTGCGCACCAGATGCAGCAGCGGGTCGCTCAGCATCTCGATCAGCTTGCGGTCGGCCTCGGTCGTCTCGCCCTCGGTGACGAGCGCCACCTCTTTTTGCAGCTCGCGGGCCAGCTCGCGCACGGCGCGCGGGATCGGCGCGAACAGGCCGGCGATCGGCTGGAGCCTCGTCGCCATCACCTCGGCCTCCAGCTCATCGACCAGGACATCGGTGCTGGCGTGGTGGCTGGTCCAGCGCTCGATGGCGGTGCGGAGGTCGGCCTGGGTCTGGTCGATGGTCTCGAACAGCTGCTGGAGCCGGCTTTGGATGTCGCGCTTGACGCTGGCGGCGCCGCGCAGGCCGCGGGCGTCGCGCTCCAAGGCCCGCAGCAGCCGCTCCTGGTCCATCAGCCGACCGAGCAGGCCGCCGAGCATCTCGCCGTGGGCGGCGGTGACCTGGCGCCCGACCACCAGCTCGCCGGCGGTGTTGAGCAGCCGGTC
>DASWWB010000461.1:0-7194 GCA_036406115.1 Herpetosiphonaceae bacterium | reverse complement strand
GGATGCCTGACCACCGAGGACGCGTATCGCGCCATTGAGTGGCGCGTGGTGGTCTTGATTGCGGGGATGCTGCCCTTGGGGACGGCGCTCAGCACAACCGGCCTGGCGGATCGGCTCGGGACCATGCTCACGCGGAGTGTGGCCGGCGCTGGTCCCTTGGCCCTGATCGCTGTTCTCTATGGCGTGACGGTGCTCCTCACCCAAGTAGTCGGCGGGCAGGTCACGGCCCTGATGCTCGGTCCGATTGCGGTGAGCGCCGCCATTGCCGTCCATGCGAATCCCCAGGCGGTGGCAGTCGCCGTCGCAATGGGCTGTTCCGTCGCCTTTCTCACACCAACCGCCCATCCCGTCAACCTCCTGATGATGGGGCCTGGAGGCTATCGGCCCAGCGATTTCTTCCGCGTCGGCATTGGCTTGGTGGTGGTGTGTGCGGCGACCCTGCTTGGCCTCTTTCCCCTCCTGTGGACCCTGGCGAGTCCCTAGCGCGAGCGCACTGACCATCAGGCAGCAAGAAAGGAGCTGATCCTATGATGCGGTCAACCCCCAGTCGGGGCACCGTGGGCATTTTCGCCGACGGGTTCCTTGGCCTGTTGCTGGAGGAGTGCCTGGCTGACGATGGCTATCAGGTCGTTTTTCGGATACTGCCCGGAACGTCGCCTCTCACCTGGATCGCCCACCCGCCGGATGTACTGGTCGTGGAGGTACACCCCCGGGATTCGATCATGCTGGCGGTCCGCGGTGCGCAGTGGCGCGCCGCACCTCTACCTGCGCTCGTCGTGCTGAGCGCGCCGCCACCGCCCTGCCTTGATGCCGTCCCCAGCGCACGGTGGGTGCAACTGCCCTTTACGATCGAGACCTTGCTGGCGGCCGTCGCGCAGCAGGTACAGGTCGGTTTGGGCTGAGCGCATCCGCGCGATAGCAGCCTGCTCGCTCGTCACGAACATCTCCGTGGGTGCGCGGTTCGCCGCGTTAATCGGCGTTGGCGGGGCGTTAACCATGAGTTAAACGGCGAGCACTACAGTGAGGGTGGTGGACTGTCCAGCATGTGGCAGCGTCGCATCCCTGTCGCTACATGTCCACCACCGTGGGGATGCGACAAAGGACCCGATCATGCGACCACCCTGGGGGCCGAACCTTATCGATCACCTGTTTGGCATCCTGACCATCCGCTGGTATGCCATCTGTATTCTTGGCGGCGCTCTCCTCGCAGCGGTGCTGGCCACCTTCCGCGTCCGCCAGCGCGGACAGGATCCCGCCCATGTGTGGAATGTGCTCACCTGGGGCATGCTGGGAGGCGTGCTGTGCGCCCGCCTATATTATGTAGCCTTTGAGTGGGACCGCTATGCGGGACGCTCACTGCTGGCGATCATTAACCCCCAGAGTGGTGGTTTGGCCATCCATGGGGCGCTCATCGGCGCAACCATCACGACCCTGGTCTATCTGCGGCGTGAACGTCTGCCGCTGCTCCCCTGGCTCGACAGCTGTGTGCCGACACTGTTGGTCGGCCAGGCCATCGGCCGCTGGGGCAATTTCTTCAACCAGGAAGCGTATGGCCGCCCAACAACGCTCCCCTGGGGGCTCGATATTGCTTCGGAGAGCCGTATTCCGCCCTACGCCGATCTCTCCCACTATCCGCTTACCACCCGCTTTCATCCCACCTTTCTCTATGAGTCGCTGTGGAATAGTGGTGCCCTCAGCTTGATTCTCTGGCTGGAACGGTACCGCCCACGCTGGCTGAAGCCCGGTGATAGCGCGCTCTGGTATGGCTGCTTATATTCGTTTGGGCGCGGCTGGATTGAAGGGCTCCGTACGGATAGCCTCTGTGTCGGTGCCGGCGTCCTGGATGGGAGTTGTACCGGCGGGCTGCGCATTGCACAGCTCGTAAGTCTGGTCATTGCCGCACTCTGCGGCCTTGCGTTGGCGTGGCGTCACCGGCCTGGTACCGCTAGCCCGCTGCACCCGTCAACCGTGGCCGTCCCGCCCCACTGACACCCCCCAATTGCCGAGGAGGACCCCAATGACGCAGGAAACGCACACTCCGACCATTGCCATTGTGGCCGAGGACCTACTTGCTACACTGCTCCATGACTGGCTGACCCCTGCGGGCTATCAGGTGGTCCATATCCACCATGAATCCGTCCCCATGGTGCACTGGCAGCACCCCGCTGCTGATCTCCTTATCGGCGAACTTTGTCACCCAACGGCAGCGCGCGTGCGACAACTGGCCCATGTCCGCGTCAGTGCCTGCCGCCAGGAGTCACCGCTACTCATGCTCGGCCCGCCAACAACATTGGCCATCACCGATCTCCCTCCGGGGACGGCCTGGATGGCCACACCCGTTGATCAAACCTCACTGCTGGCTATGGTACGCGACCTCCTAGCCCTGGCGCCGCACGTCGACACCGGCCACGCGACTACGCGGCGCGGGGCGGGGAGCTTGCTGCAATGAATCGTGTCCTCCAAGCCGAGTCGCAGCAGTATCCATTACCGACAGGTACCGTGGGGGCGATCCGCTCCGTACAGCAGGGAGGAGCGCATGGGGAATGAATTATTCGCGGGCTTGCCGGATGATCTGGCAGCCTTCCTTCGGCAGCACATCCCCTCGCTCCATCAGTTCGAAATTCTTTTGCTGATCTATACCGATCCACCTCGCGTTTGGACAGCGAAAACTATCGCGCAGCACCTGTATCTCCCGCCAGAATTGGTGGCTGAGCGTCTGGCGGATCTCAGCGACCGCGGATTGGTCCAGCGGACAGAAACAGATGAACGGGCTGGCCAGTTCGAGTCCCTGCTCACCCATGTATCGATTGTCCAGCGCCTGGCCCGGTTTTATGCCGAGCGCCGGGTTACGATCATCAGCTTTATTTTTGCGCAGCCCAACGAAACGGTGCGGAGCTTCGCGGATGCGTTCAAATTACGCAAGGAGTCCTGAATGGCAATCCTGGTGTACAGCTTGTGCGCATTGACGAGTCTCGCCTGCATGCTGTTGCTGGCACGCGCCTACCACCGAACCCGGGTGCGGCTGCTGTTCTGGAGCAGCCTCTGTTTTGCAGGACTCACCCTGAATAGCCTGCTGCTCATTGTGGACACGCGGATTCTGCCAGCCGTCAATCTCGCAACGATCCGCGCGCTGCCCGCGCTCGTCGGCTTGACGGCGCTGCTCTATGGGCTGGTGTGGGATCGATCATCGACGCCGCAGTAACGGAGGGCTCCAATGCATACCTTCCTGTTAGGCGCCATGATGATGGCGTGTTTCATTGCTGGCCTCTTTTTCTTACGCTTTTGGCGCGACACGCAGGACCGCTTCTTCGCCCTGTTTACTGCCGCCTTTTGGATGTTTGGGCTTAGCCGCTTGGTCCTTGCACGCAGTGCCAGTCCGAGTGAGGGACCACTTGCTGTGTATCTCACGCGCCTCGTCGCCTTTGGACTCATTCTTGTCGCCATTATTGAGAAAAATCGCAAACCCTGATGCACCAGACTGGGAGGTCTATGCGACTGATTATCGTGTCCAATCGGTTGCCGGTGACGATCACGCCGGAGGGCAACGGATATATGGTGCAGCCAAGTGTTGGCGGCCTGGTGTCCAGTTTGCGCAGTTATCTGGATCAACTGCCCGCTGCCGGCAGCAGAATTACAGAGTATCTCTGGATTGGCTGGCCAGGCCGTGCCGTTCCCTCGGACCAGCAGGCAGGGCTCCACGCCCAGCTCTACCAGGACGTCCAGGCCTGGCCGGTATTTATCGAGCCGGCGGTTATGGATGCCTTCTACCACGGCTTTTGTAATAAAACGCTGTGGCCCCTCCCTCTTCCACTACTTCCCCACCTACACCGACTACGATGATGCTGCCTGGACGGTGTATCAGCAGGTCAACGCGCACTTCTGTGCTGCGATTAGCGCCATCATTGCACCGGATGATGTGATCTGGATTCACGACTACCATCTGCTGTTGCTGCCACAGTTGGTCCGGAATGCCCATCCCAGGGCAACCATTGGCTTCTTCCTCCATATCCCCTTTCCCACCTACGAGGTATATCGCATGTTGCCCAGCGCGTGGCGGACCGCCTTGCTGGACGGGTTACTCGGCGCTGATCTGATCGGGCTCCACACACCGGATGATGTGACCTATCTCCGCACCTGTCTTGAACGGCTGCGGCACATTCCGAGCGATGGCGCCCCCATCGCCTACGGAGACCGCACTATCGCCGTGGTTGCGGCGCCGGTGAGTATTGATACCGCGCACTTCGCCGCAGCTCCACACCTGCCGGCAGTCCAGCAGGAGATAACCCAGCTCCAGGAGCAACTGGCGGAGCGCAAGCTCATCATGTCCGTTGATCGATTGGATTACTCCAAAGGCCTCCTCCGTCGCCTCCAGGGGTACCAGCACTTTTTAGCTACTCATCCTGAGTGGCATGGACGCGTGGTCTTGACGCTCGTCGTCGTACCGTCCCGCATTGGGGTTGATCACTATCAGGTGCTGAAGCAACAGTTGGATGAAGCGGTTGGGCAGATGAATGGCCAGTTCGGCACGATTCACTGGACGCCGGTGATTTACCAGTACCGCGCCATTCCCTTTGAGGCCCTGGTTGCACTCTATCGGGTCGGCGATGTCGCCCTGATTACCCCGCTTCGTGACGGCATGAATCTGGTCTGTAAGGAATATGTGGCAACGCGGGCAGAACCGCACACACAATGAAAACTTCCCCCAGGCCAACCACGACTGCACCGACATCTCGGCCTGCAACCCGCGCCGCTACGAGCGCACCGATATCCTGATCGCCTCACCAGAATGCACCAACCACTCGCTCGCCAAAGGCGCCCGGCGCAAGAGCGCCCAGCTCTCGCTGCTGGCGAACGGCGACCCTGATCCGGCGGCGGAGCGCAGCCGCGCGACGATGTGGGATGTGCCCCGCTTCGCCGAGGTGCATCGCTACCAGGCCATCATCGTTGAGAACGTGCCGGACGCCCGGCACTGGGAGCTGTGGCCGGCGTGGCTCCACGCGATGAGTCTCCTCGGCTACGACCACCAAGCGGTCTACCTCAACTCGATGTTCGCCCCTCCCACGCCGCAAAGCCGTGACCGGCTCTACGTGGTGTTTTGGCGCCGGGGGAACCGCGCGCCAGACCTGGACTTCCGGCCCCCGGCCCCGTGTCCGCGCTGCCAGCAAACCGTGGCCGCAGTGCAGTCGTGGAAGAATCCGCAGAAGCGCTACGGCAAATACCGCCAGCAGTACGTGTATCGCTGCCCGACCTGCGCCGGCGAGGTGCTGCCGTTCTACCACGCCGCAGCGACAGCGATCGACTGGGGCCTGCCGGCAGAGCGGATCGGTGACCGCAAAAAGCCGCTCAAGGACAAGACTCTGGCCCGGATTCGCTACGGCCTGGAGAAGTTCGCGCGGCAGGGCCTCCTCGTCGATTTCATGCATAGCGGCCACGACCCGAGCATGGTCCGCAGCGTGGAACAGCCCTTCCGGACGCGGCTTTCAAGCCCAAGCAAGATCCTGGTGACACCACCTGGCTTCCTCGTCGGAACCGCCTACACGCACGAACAGCATGATCGGCGCTCCTATCCGCTGGGCGCCCCGTTGGTGACCCAGACCGCCCGTCAGGATGTGGGACTGTGCATCCCGCCTTTCTTCGCCGAGCTGCGGAACCACAGCACGGCGCGCGAGGTGACGGCACCGCTGTCCACCCTCTGCGCCAGCGGCGCCCATCACGGCCTCGTCACTCCGCCGGGCTGGCTCACCAGCTACTACGGCAACGATCGCGGCCACAGCTTGACCGAGGCGATGCCGACAGTCACCACACGCGACCGCCACGCACTGATCTGCCCGCCCTTCGTCGCCAGCCAATATGGCGGCCGGCACGCCGTGCGCAGCGTGGAAGAGGAGCTACCGACCGTCCCCGGCATGGCCGTTCATTATTTGGCCCAGCCCGGCGATTTGCCGGACGTCGACGGCTGCGGCTTCCGAATGCTGTTCCCGCACGAAGTCGGCGCCGCGATGGTCTTCCCGCCGGATTACAAGGTCCACGGCAACAAGCGCGAGCAGATCAAGCAGTACGGCAACGCGGTCACGCCACCGGCAATGCAGTGGCTGGCGCAGCAGGTGCTGGCAACACTCGGGTGACACAACCCTAGAGCCCATAGAAAGCGAGGCCCAACGTGGCAAATGAACTCGGAGCGCTGCCAATCGTGCGTAGCCGCCGCGACGTGACGGAGGCCTGCATCGGCATTATCACTCGCCAGGTCTGCGTCCTGAGCGAAGAGGAAATCAATGCGCTGTTGGCCGAACCGGACCTGGAGCGCCGCTCGCTCATTGAAGCATTCAGGGAATTCCAGCGGGCGGTATTCGAGGCCATGGAAGGAGATCTGCCGTGAGCTACGCCAAGGGCACGACGGTCAGCCCGGAGCGCTCACTGGCCGAGATCCGGCGGCTGGTGGCTGGCGCCGGCGCCACCGGCTGGAAGTTCGGCGAGGACGATGAGCGGATCCTGATCGGCTTCACCCTGAAGGGCCTGGACGTGCGCCTCGTCCAGCCGCTGCCCACGCTGCGCGAGTTTGCCGCCCGGCGCTCGGCGGCCCAGCAGCGCACGGCCCACGCCGCCGAGGTGCGGCGCCGCTGGCGGGTGCTGCTGCTGCGGCTCAAGGTTCGCTTCGAGCTGGTGGCTGATGGGACGGAGACGCCGGCGCAAGCCTTCGGCTCCTACCTCGTCCAGGCCAACGGCGCGACGGTCGAGGAGACGGCGCTGGCGCAGCTGCCGGCGCCCAGCAAGATGTTGAAGGGAGGGTAGAATTGAGCCAAGCAGTTGAACAGCTCAAGCTGGTGCTGGCCCAGGTGGTGGCGCGGGTGGCCCGAGACGAGGCCGCCGCCCAGCAGCCGGCCGCCCAGCCCACGAAGAAGGCGGCGTAAATGGTTCGTGTCGGCATCTACGCGCGGGACTAGTGAATATACACTAGTCCCGCTATTTCTAGCTATTTTTCTGGAGTATCTATGATCAAATCAAATTTTCCTTCATGGATTTTACCAGTCATTACAGTAATATTTGGAAGACCGCTTATATTAGCCCCTAAATCCTTTATATAACTATGCATTCGGTAACTCAGTTCCTCCTCTAAAGTCACAAATATAACAATAATTTGATCATATTTTATAGCATCATCAAATGGTATCAACGAACCCAATGATAATCTTTGCG
>DASWWB010000460.1:0-11833 GCA_036406115.1 Herpetosiphonaceae bacterium | reverse complement strand
CGGTTGCCGAACCGTTTCTGCACGCTCAGGCGGCGGTAATCGCCGGCCTCGATGATATGGCTGTTGCAGAGGGTGGCGTCTAGCAGCCGCGATTGCAGCCGCGGGTCAAGTTTTTCAAAGTCGTAGTTGGATGTGATGACGGTGGCTAGGCGGTGATTATAGCGGTGATTGATGATTTGGAACAACTTTTCTTTGGCCCAGGGCGTCGCGCTCTCGGCGCCGAGGTCGTCGAGGATCAGCAGGAACACATTGCGGATGGTCTCGAAGCGCTGATCGTACTCGATCTCGGAGCTGGGGCCGAAGGTCGAGCGCAGATGATCGAGCAGATCGGGCACGACCATGAACATCACATCCAGGTCGCGGGCGACCGCCTCGTGGGCGATGGCGGCGGCCAGGTGGGTCTTGCCCCGGCCGGGGCCGCCGAGCAGGAAGCGCCAGCCCTGCGGGTTGCGGCCGAAGGTCAGGCAGTCCAGGTAGACGGCGCGGGTGCCGGGCACGTCGGGGTCGAAGTTCTGGAAGGTCAGCTGCTCGTAGGCCTGGAGGTTGCTGAGCTGCAAGAGCTGCTGCTTGCGGCGGCGGACCTTCTCCTCCTGCTTGCAATCGCAGGTGATGAGCTGGCCGAAGTTGGGGTCGTTGATCGGCACGTCCATGCGCAGGTAGCCGGCGCCGAGGCAGCGCGGGCACTCGGCCGGCTCAGGCGCTGTCATCGGAGCGCTGGAAGAACGCGGCGTACTTGCCGGTGGTGTATTTGCTGATATCGAGAGTTTGCTCAGATCGATTCGGCGCAGATTCTTTTCCATCGGTTTCCCAGCGTTCTAGAATGCGGCGAACATATCGCCAGTTGCGGATATTGGCCCCGACTGCGGCGCGAATCGCCTCTTCCAGCCAGGCGGCGGGATATTTCTCGCTGGCCTCGCGCAGCTCTTCCAGCAGCAGCGGCGTCACTAGGCCGATATTTTGCTCATACAGGGCGAAGATCGAGGGCGGCTCCGGCAGGGCCGGCGGCAGGCGCTCCAGCTCGGCGCCCTGCTGGCGCGCGGCCCAGGCGCGGTTGGTCTCGGTGTTCACCAGATACCAGCTGTGCGCCCGGCCCGTCTCGCTGCTCACCAGGTGCAACAGCGTCCCGCGCTCGACAGCCAGCCCCAGCCCTTCTTCCAGCAGCTCGGCGACCGGCCGGGCCGCCGACAGGGCGCGCAGCCCGCGCGCCAGCGTTTCGTCGCCGGCCAGCTCATCCCAGCTGACGCGCTTGGCGCGCCCGCGGCGCCGGCTCAGCGCCCAAAAGATATGCAGGGTGACTTTCAGCTCGGCTGGCTGGGTGATCGCCGGCAGCACGTCGGTGAAGAACTCCGCCGGCAACGGCACCAGATTCTCAGTGGAGAAACCTTGAAATGCCGCCATGCCCGCGCCTCCCGCTGCTGTCGCCGTTTGATGCCTTCATCATACCACAGCCAGCCAAATTCGGCGCAATCCGGGGCGCGGCCGCTCACGGGCGCGGCGCGGGTTTTTGCCTCATCAGAAGCGGAGGATTCGCGCGGGCGGCGCGAGCCGCTGGGTTGATCACCTTGCCAGGATGGGCGCCTCCCCCCGCCCTCCTGCGGAGGGAGCGCGGCCCAAAGGGCACCCCGGCGTTGCCCCTTGCATCCCCCGATGTTTAGTTGGTGGCGGCCGAGAATGGTTGGCGGCGCTTCTTCCATCGAAACGTGGTTCGGCGGCGGCCGCCTGGTTGCGGCGGCAGGGCAGCGTGCCGGGGCCAGGGAATGGGATGGGCAGGAGGTGATTGGGGCAGCGGAGCAAAACGAAGGGTGGCGCCGGCGTGGCTAGGGCCGGCGCCAGGTCGATCAGGAGGGCGAGCTGGCGAGGAGATCGAGCAGGCGCTGCTCGCTGGGATCGAGGTCGCTGGCGGCGCCGACGGCTTTGGCGGCGCCCTCTGCCAGCGTCCCGGCCAGAAAAGCGTCGATCACGGCGGGATGGACATAGGAGCGGCGGCAGATCGCCGGGGTGTTGCCGAGCTGGGCCGCCACCCGCTCCATCGCCGCGCCGACCAGCTTTTTGGCCTCGCTCTCGCTCGCGCATGGCGGGCAGCCGCCCAGGACGGCGCAGGCCAGCACGCTGCCGCCCCAGGTGCGGAAATCCTTGGCGGTGAAGTCCTGGCCGCTGATCTCGCGCAGGTAGCCGTTGACATCGGCCGAGCCGATGGTCTGGCGCTCGCCGTCGTCGTCCAAATACTGAAACAGCTCGTAGCCCGGCAGCTCCTTGCAGCGGCTGACGATCCGCGCCAGCCGCCGGTCGCTCAGCTCGATCTCGTGGTCCTTGCCGCTCTTGCCCCGGAAGGAAAAGCTGATCTTGGCCCCGGCCACCGCGACGTGCCGGTCGCGCAGGGTGGTCAGGCCGAACGAGCGGTTGGCGCGGGCGTACTCGGCGTTGCCGACCCGGATCAGAGTGGTTTCCAGCAGCCGCACCGCCGCCGCCAGCACTTTGGCCCGCGGCAGGCCGCGCAGCCCCAGATCCGCCTCGACCCGCCGGCGAATGGCTGGCAGGGCGGCGCCGAAGGCCGTCATGCGGCCGTATTTGGTCTCGTCGCGGCAGGCGCGCCACTGCTCGTGGTAGCGGTACTGCTTGCGGCCCCGGGCGTCGCGGCCGGTCGCCTGGAGGTGGCCGTCGGCGCGCGGGCAGATCCAGACATCGGTCCAGGCCGGCGGAATCGCCAGTTTTTTGATCCGCGCCAGGGTCGCCGCATCTTTGAGCGGCGCGCCGTCAGCGCCGAGGTAGCGGAAACCCGATCCGTGGCGCCGGCGCCGAATGCCCGGCCGCCCGTCGCTGACATAGCGCAGCCCGACGGCCTCGGCGGCTTCCGGGTGCCCGCCAGGTGGCGGCGCGGCGGCTTGTTTGTCGCCCATAACATCATCCTCCCGCACAGTGCTGCCGGCCTTCATGCAGGGGCGGTGCCACGGGCGGAGCGGGGCCTGGGGATTGGAAGCGGGATTGGGTCGATGATGAGCTGATCGACCCAATCCAGCAGACACAAGATGGGCGGCTAGGGGGTTTTGAGCAGATTCTCGATCACCGGCGTCAGCTCGTCGAGCGTGATGCCGCCCTCGTATTTGGCGCGGACCACGCCGGAGCCATCGATCAGATAGACCCAGGGCTCGCTGAACAGGCCCCACTCCTCCATGCCGGCGGACAGCTTGGGCGGACTGGCCTGGGCCGACTCGCCGAAGGGATAGGCGTAGCTCTCGACGTGGATGAAGTTCATCCGATCGCCGTAGGCGCGCTGGAGCTGGCTCATCACGGCGATGCTCGGGCCGCAGGTGGCGGTTTTGCAGAAGCCCGGCGTGCCGAACAGGATCGCCAGCGGCTTGCGCTGGGCCAGCGCGTCGGCGACGCTCAGCTTGTAGAGGGCCGGATCGGGATCGGGGGCCGAGGTGATCTTCTTCAGCTCCTCGGGCGTGGCGCCGGTCGGCGAGTCAACCGCGATCGCCTGCGAGCCGAGCGGCGGGGTCGGGTCGGTCGCCAGCACGTCAAGCCGCAGGTTGCTGACGGCGGCCGGCTTGTTGGGGACCAGCATCTGGACCTCGACGCGCCAGGCGCCGGCCTTGGGGATCTCCGGATAGGCCACGTAGACGCCGAACGGCAGCTTGTCGCCGAAATAGATGGCGTCGGTCTCGCCCGCGATGTTCTGGCTCTGGGCCGGATCATCGAGATAATAGAAGCGCAGATGGACCTTGGCCTGCGGATCGTTGATCGGCGTGCCGTCGACGACGATGCCGATCGGCAGCCGGTTGGAGCCGGCGACCAGCGTCGAGGCGGCGACGATCGCCTGGATGTTGGCGGGCGGGACGGTCGGCGAGGCGGCGGGGCGGCCGGCCGTCGAGCCGCAGCCGGCCAGCAGGGCCAGCAGCAGGAGCGCGCCGGCGCGAAGCAAACGAGGCATGATCATCCTTTCTCAGGGCACCACTTCAATCGGGAACGGGGCGACGTGGTCCTTGCCGGCCACCTTGGCGTGGACATCGAGGCGCCAGGCGCCGCCCATGCCGTAGATGCCCTGCATCTGGTAGCGGCCGCCGCCGAGCGGCGTGGCCAGCGGTTTGTTCTGGCCCATCTCCATCGTGGTCATCACCAGGTCGAGGTAGACATCGGCGCCGTCGACCGGGGCGCCGGCGGCGTCCTTCAGGCTGACGAGCCAGGTCTGGCCGTCGGTACTGTTGGGCCGGGGCGGCGCCTCCAAGCCGATCGTCAGGCCGTCGACGGTTTGCGGGGCGCCGAGCTGGGCCAGGGCCGGCGCAGGGGCGGCGGTGGCCTGGGGCGATCGCACCTCGCCGCAGCCGGCGAGCAGCGCAAGAAACACAAGCAGCATACGCCGCATGGGAAAGCTCCTCATCATAGACAATTGATCAAAATGTATCATAGAAACGGCGGGCCCACGCAGTGTCAGGGAGCCGTCAGGCGCGGGGCGCGGCGGATCGGCTAGCATGGCGGCACGTCAACCAGCGGTGAAGAAGGAGTCTGTATGCTTCGGAAACTCTGGCTCGCCCGTGTCTGGATGCTGCTGAGCGTCGTCGCCGTGTTCCCGCCGGCTCATGCGGCCCATGCCCAGGCCGAGCGCTGCTTCCCCGAAACCAGCCACTGCATCAGCGGGCGGTTCCGCGCCTACTGGGAGCAGCACGGCGGGCTGGCTGTCTTCGGCTATCCCATCTCCCCGGACTACCAGCAGCTCAATCGCGACACCAACCAGCGCTATCTGACCCAGTGGTTCGAGCGGACCCGCTTCGAGCTGCACTCCGAGAACCAGCCGCCCTACGACGTGCTGCTCGGCCGGCTCGGCGACGATGCGCTGCAAACGGGCGGCCGGCAGTGGCGCGATCTGCCTGTCGCGCCGCAGGCCCAGCAAAATTGCCTGTGGTTCGCCCAAACCCAGCACAACCTGTGCGACCAGGCGCCGGGCCGCGGCTTCCGCCACTATTGGGAGCGCCACGGCCTGGAGTTCGACGGCCGGCCCGGCGCCAGCTACGCCGAATCGCTGGCCCTGTTCGGCCTGCCGCTCTCCGAGCCCGCCCTGGAGACCAACGCCGCCGGTGACACCGTACTGACCCAGTGGTTCGAGCGCGCCCGCTTCGAGTGGCATCCCGCCAACCCCGACGACTTCAAAGTCCTGCTCGGCCTGATCGGCGGCGAGGTGCTGTTCCCCTTCCAGCACCAAGCCAATCCAAGCCTCGCCGGAACCGTGGCCTTCACCTCGCAGCTCGGCCCCGCCTCCGCCACCTATCGCATGCATGCCGACGGCGACCAGATCCGGCCTGTCGCGCCCAAGGAGGAGGAGTACCTGGCGCAGGCGGCGCTCGGCTTCAACACCGCTCTTTCGCCCGACAAGACCCGGCTGGCGCTCCAGATGCGCTATCAGGGCGCTTCGGGCCTGTATGTCGTCGACCGGCTCACTGGCGGCGTGACGCGCATCAACGCCGACCCGACAGCCCAGCCCCTTGACTGGTCGCCGGACGGCGCCAGGATCGTCTATCTCTCGGGGCTTGAGGAGCGGCTCGGATTGTATGTCGTCGGCAGCGGCGGCGGCAGCGAGATCCGCCTCACCGCCTCGCGCCCCGGCGAGATGCCGACCCAGGCCGACTGGTCGCCGGCGGGCGATCGCATCGCCTACGACGCGCAGCAGGCCGGCAGCTTTGTGATCAACGCGGATGGCAGCGGGCGGCGCGCCCTGCCCGCCGAGGTCGAGTATCCGCGCTGGATGCCCGACGGCAAGCTGATTGTCTACAGCGTCCCCGACTACCAGCCCAACCCGGGCGTGTATCTCATCGATCCCGCCGGCAGCCAGCCGCGCACGTTCATCAAAGACCCGGTGTATCCCGAGTTCTCTCCCGACGGCCGGTATCTGTCGTTCATCCGCTACACTGGCGCCGAAACCGCGCTGTATGCGATGGACATCGACGGGACGCACGAGCGCAAGCTCCTCGCGAGCGCCGACGGGCGCCTGGGCGGGCCGATGATGCTGCGGAACGCGATCTGGTCGCCGGACAGCCAGCACCTGGCGGTTAATTTCGAGGCGTGCGCGACCAACGAAGTTGAGGAGTGGGTGTGTACGAGGAGCGCCGTGCTGGCGGTGCGGCAGGACGGGAGGGAGTCGTTCCCGCTGCTGCGCCGCGACAACGGAAAATTGACCGTGACGGAGTGGCTGGCGGATTAGCCGTTCGGAACCGAGGCGCGCTGGCCGGCGGGATGGGCGCCAGCGCGCCTAAATCACCACGACCAGCACCAGCACCAGCACCAGGACGGCGATCAGGGCGGCCAGGGCCATGCGCTCGACATCGTAGAGCGAGAAATCGCCGCTGAGGGCCGGCGGGTTCATGCCGGCGAGGTAAATCGTGCGCGAGGCTTGCTTTTCGGTGTAGTCGATCTCGGTGATCGGCGTGCCTTTGATCGTCAGCTCGGCGTGGAGCAGGCGGGTCTGCTCCTCCTCGTCGACATGCTCGGCCGCCTCCAGCAGCTCGTGGAGCGGGGCGATGGCGTGCCAGCGCTGGTCGCGGACATCGATCACCGCGCTGTAGACCTGCTCGGCCCGGGCGCGGATCGTGTTGAGCGGCAGGCCCGACTCATCGTCGGTGTTATCCCAGATTTTGCCCCAGCGCGACCAGAGGAAGACATCCTCGGTCAGGACCTGGCCGCCGCCCTTGCAGCGCTGGCAGTCGCTCTGGCCCTCGCCCTCGCAGGCTGGGCAATCCTCGGTGACGACCCGTTTGTCGCGGGTGCCGTCGGGATTGGTGACCGCGCGGCGCTCCTCAACCAGGCCGCGGCCGTGGCAGCGCTGGCAGTTGATATCGCCTTTGCCGCCGCAGTAGACGCACATCTCGACCCGCTCGGAGTGGGGGACCACCATCTCCTGCGGGCGGATCTCGTCGAACGGGTGCGGATCGGGCAGCGGAATCTGCCAGACGCCGGGCGGCGCGTGGCGGTCGCTGAGGCGGCTGCCCTGGTAGGGCTTTTCGCGCGGCTGGGCGGCGGTGCGGGTCTCGTAGTAAGCCCGCAGCTCATAGATATAAAAATTGTAGCTGACCACCTGATCCGGCACGATGGCGTTGCCCAAGTTGCGCCGGCGGAGCAGATTCTCGCCGCTCCAGCCGTTGAGGAGCTGGCGCAGGAAATGCGGCTCGTGGAGCTGCTGGGCACAGGCCCGCGAGCGCTGGATAAACTCGCCGGACAGCAGCTGGGTCAGCACGGTCTCGACCGGGTTTTCCAGCCACTCGGACTCGGGCGCGGCCACGGCGGCGGGCGCCAGGGCGGCGGCGGGCTCGGGCGCGAGCACATCGCGCAGGGACTGGCGCAGCGCGGCGGCGGCCTGGCCGGCGCTGGAGTAGCGCAGATTGGCTTGGGGCGACAGCACGCGGCGGATCACGCGCTCGGCGGCGGCCAGCCCAGAGTTGAACTCCGCCAGCGGGCGCGGCGACTGGCCGGGCGCCGGCGGCACCTCGCCGGTCAGCATATGGTAGAGCACGGCGCCCAGGGCGTAGACATCGAGGGTCGTCGAGCTGGAGTTGTTCTTGAAATCCTGCTCGGGCGGCGCGTAGGCCGTGAGGTAGTCGGCTTCTTCGAGCTGCGAGAGATCGGGGCCGTCGCTGCTCAGCGCCAGGCTGAAATTCGTGAGGTAGCCGTGGAGCCCCGGCGCGCCCTCCTGGCTCTCCTCGGTGATGAGGATCGAGCCGGGCTGGACATCGCGGTGGATGATACCCTCGGCATGCAGGGCGTCGAGGGCGCGGGCGATCTCGGTGAAGATGCGAATAGCGTCGGCGACCGAGAGCGGCCCGTTCTCCAAGACTTCCTGGAGCAGCTTGCCGCCCAGCGGCGGCGTGACCAGGTAGTAGCCCAAACGGTCGTCGTGGCCGGCGTCCACCACCGGCAGCACGTGCGGGTGCTTGATCCTGGCCGCCAGCCGCGCGGCCTGCTGGAACCTGCTGACCGAGACCCAATCCGAGCGGCGCAGCACATGCACCTCGACCGGGCGATCGAGGGTCAGGTGGCGGGCGCGATAGATCGTCGCCAGCTCCTCCTGCCCGATCCGCTCGTCGAGGCGGTAGTTCCGCAGTTCGTGGTCATCGTCGCGCCGGGCGGCCGCCGCCCTGGAGCGCGAGGGTGAGGCGCTCATGCCCCTCCTCCTTCAGCTGTCGCAAGTTGGAATCAGTATAGCATATGCGGGTCCGGCCCAGATCAGGCGGGCTTATCCTGGTATTTTAGCACATGAGTTCGCGTCTGTCCACGCGCCCGGACGCCGGCGCCGCCACCGCTTGTCGTACGGGGAGCGATCGAATCGGCCCGGCGCTGGCGCCGCCCGCTAGCGGAAGGTCGCCGGCAGATAGGTCCTCGCAAGCGGCAGGCCGTCAAGCTGCATGATGCGCAGGAGGCCCTCGAAGCCGCTGCTGCCGAACAGCTTGTTGCCCTCAAGTTTCAGCAAGGTGTAGTCGTAGGGGTTTGGCAGCCGCTGGAGCAGGGCCGGCCGCGCCGGGTCGCGCAGGTCAAGGATGTCCATGACCGTGCTGTTGACCACCGCGATGTCGCCGTCCATCGCCAGGCTGAACGTCTGCTGGCCCGCCGGGGCGGGATGCTGGAACACCTGCCGGGGGCTGTCGGGGGCGCTCAGGTCCGCCGCCACGAAGCCGGCGGCGTAGCCCGCAGCGTAGGCGGTGGTGCCGCGCAGCTCCCAGGTGGTCTCGGGAATCGTCCAGGTCCTGTATGGCAGCGGCAAGATCGTGCCGGTGACTGGCGGCGTGGCGGACATATCGACGGCGAACATCCCCACGTTGGAGCGGATCGCCCCCCTGGCGCCGCTCATCTGGGCGCTCCAGTACGGATTGGCGCCGAGCGGCGAGAATTTGTTGACGAAGACCGGGGCGAGCGGCTGGGTCACGTCGCTTTGAATCAGATCATAGCCCCACCGCGCGTAGAGCCGGGTGCCGACCACCTGCAATTCGCCCGAAAACCAATCGCTGCTGGCGGTCTGCCGGGGATGCGCCGGGTCGCTGATGTCATAGGTCAGCGCCGGCAGGCCGTTCCAGCGCGTCGCGTAGAGCGCGGTGCCGCTGACGGCGACCGACGCGAAGGTTCCGCTCAGCGCCGCCATCCGGATGGGCATGGCCAGGTTGGTCAAATCGTAGAGGTAGAGCTGGTTTTCGGCCATCACGTAGGCCAGATGGGGGTCGCGCAGGCGATGGATAGCAGTGATGCCCTTCAGGGCCGCGTAGTAGCCCAGGGGCTGGAAATTGCGGGTTGGATCGTAGGTGCGGATCCCCAGGCTGGTGGTCATCACAACCACGCCGCCGGCCGCGTCGATGCCATGGATGTAGTCAAGCCCCTCGGAAAGAAACGGCATCGCCTGGCCGCTGAACGCCGGGCTGACGGGATCGGCGAGCGAAATCTTGATCAGCCGGGGGGAGAGCCACTCGGGATCGCGGGGATCCCCGCTCTCGATCACCGCGTAGCCGTAGTCGCCGAGGATGCGGATGTCCTTGAACTCAACGCCGTGGGGCGCGGGCGCCAGTTCGCCGCGCACCGCGGGCTGGGCGGGATTTCCCACATCCACCACTGCGAGCTTCGGGCCGCCGACATACAGGAGATTGCCCGCGAGATGCAGCCCGTCGCGATCGCTGCTGGCGACCGGCAGCGTCCCGAGCAGCGCCGGGGCGGCGGGGTTGCCCACATCGAGAATCAACAGCGGCTTGGACTGGCCGTAGCTGTTGGTGGTGAGATAGGCCCGGTTGCCGGCGACCAGCACATCGTTGATCCAAAGATTGGCGGCGACCGCGTAGCCGCCTCGGCGGATCGGCTGGGCAGGATTCGCCACATCGATGATCTCCAGCGTGCTCGTGGAGGAGACGCGGTCGTAGCTGACAAGGTAGGCGGTCGTCCCCGCCACCCGCACCGGCCCGTCGACGTTGGTCGCATACTGTCCGACCAAGCGCGGGCGCTCCGGGTCGCCGATATCGACAATCGCCAGCGAGCCGCCGGCGACGAACGCCAGCCGCCGGGCGCTGTCAATTTCAAGCTGGAGGCCGCCGACGGGGAGGGTCACCGAGCCGCGCAGCCGGGGCTCGGGCGCATCGAGCGCGTCATAGATTTCCAGCCGATTGGCGACGTTGACATACAGGTAGCCGTCGAGGAGCACCGGGTTGCCCGGCTCGCCGCCGATCCCGCCAATGTCGCGCAGGGCGATGGGCGCCGCGGGCCGCTCGGCCGACGCCTGCGCCCTGGCAGCCGGAGCGACCGGATCGCCCGGCAGCGCCAGCCCCAGCAGCGCGACCGCGACAAGCCAACAATAAACACGCCTGATCCGCATAGCCGGATTCCTTTCTCTCAGATGGGCCGGGGCGGCGGGCCGGGGACGCCCAACCGATTGAGCCGCTGATCGGGGCGCGGCCGAACGCCGCACGATCATGATACGCAAGAACACGCGGCAGTTCATCAGCGGGGGCGGCGAATCCCCACCCCGCCCATCGCTCATTTGTGCTAGAATCGACGGGCGCCTCGCCGCGGGGCGCCGAGCAACCCTGGCAGAAGGAGCTTTTCGATGAGCGAACAGATTCCCGCGTCGGAGATCACGGTCCCCAACCTGCTGAGCCACATCGACACCGCATGGCGCGAGTTCAACGCCTTTCTCGGGACGCTAACCCCCGAGCAGCTGACCGGCCCGCGCGACGCCGCCGGCTGGACGGGCAAGGATCATATCATCCACCTGGCGCTGTGGGAGGACGGGATGCTCGGGCTGCTGGACGGGCGGCCCCGCCACGAGGCGATGGGCGTCGACAAAGCGACCTGGGAGAGCGGCGAGGACCCGATCAACGCGGTGCTCCAGCAGCGCCACGCCGATCTGTCGCTCGACGAGGTGCGCGAGCGCTTCCGGGCGACCCACGAGCGGCTGCTGGAGCGGATCAACGCCATGAGCGACGAGGATCTGCGCCGGCCCTACCGCCACTATCAGCCCGACACCGACGAGGAGCAGCCGATCGTGGGCTGGTTCGTCGGCAACACCTTCATGCACTACCCCGCCCACGCCCCCTGGATCGCGGCGATCGCCGCCCAGGCTGCGGGCTAGGCCCCGCCGCGCCGGCGCCGCCAGCCTGGGCGGCGCCGGCGCGCGATCGCTGGACAGGGCGCCATACCCGCTGTATCCTGATGAGCACGGTAGCCCGCAGCCCCCCCGGGGCCCACGCTGGGAACGGAGGCCGCCATGCTCGTCCGACTCGCCGCTCCGCTCTTTCGCTGGCTCGAACAGCGCCCGCCGCTGATCACGCTCATCCTCGCCGGCTGCCTGCTGGCCGGCTGCGGCGCCCTGGATTACCTCACCGGGGCGAATGTCGGCCTCTCCATCGCCTATCTGCTCCCGATCTGCCTCGTGACCTGGCGCCTGTCGCGCCACGCCGGCCTGCTCGCCGCGCTGCTCAGCATCCCCATCTGGGGCGTGAGCAACACTGAAAGCCTGGATCGGTGGAACGGCTTGGTCTTGGCGTGGAACGCCGCCGTCCGGCTGGGCATTTTCGTGATCGTGATCGACATCCTCGGCAGCCTGCGGGACGCGCTGACCCGCGAGCAGCTGGCGGCGCGGACCGACGGCCTCACCGGGCTGCTCAACCGGCGCGCCTTCGAGGAGGCCATCCAGCTCCGCCTCCAGCGGCCGGTCGCCGCCTACCTGGCGTTGGCCTATCTCGACCTCGACAATTTCAAGGCGCTCAACGACCAGCGCGGCCACGCGACCGGCGACGAAGCCCTGCGCGCGGTCGCGGCCACTCTCAGCGCCGCCGCGCCCGACCCGGCGCTGGTGGCCCGGCTCGGCGGCGATGAG
>DASWWB010000459.1:0-4632 GCA_036406115.1 Herpetosiphonaceae bacterium | reverse complement strand
CTGGCCCTGGTCTGTCAGCATCTGGGCGTCGCGGCGCTGCCGCCGGAGGTCGAGCGCTTCATCCGCGGCAAGGCCGAGGGCCACCCGTTTTTCAGCGCCGAGCTGGCCTACGCCCTGCGCGACGCCGGGCTGATCCGCGTGATCAACGGCCGCGCCGAGCTTGACCCGGACGCCGGCGACCTGAGCGAGCTGAAATTCCCCGACACCATCCAGGGCGTGATCACCAGCAGGATCGATCGGCTGTCGCCGGCCCAGCAATTGGCGCTTAAAGTCGCCAGCGTGATCGGCCGCGTCTTCGCTTTCCGCACCCTGCGCGATGTGTATCCGATCGACCAGGACAAGCCGGCGCTGGCCGACTACCTCAGCGTGCTGCGCGGCCTGGACCTGACGCCGCTGGAGACGCCGGAGCCGGAGCTGGCCTACATTTTCAAGCACATCATTACCCAAGAGGTCGCCTACAATCTGATGCTCTACGCGCAGCGCCGCCAGCTGCACCGGGCGGTGGCCGAGTGGTACGAGCAGGCCCACGCCGAGGACCTGTCGCCCTTTTACTCGCTGCTGGCCTTCCACTGGGGCAAAACCGAGGAGACGGGCAAGACCCTGCTCTACCTCGACCGGGCCGGAGGCCAGGCGCTGCGCAACTATGCCAATCAGGAGGCGGTGCGCTTCATCAACGACGCGATCGCGCTGGAGGGGGCGGCCGGCCAGCCGATCGACCGGGTGCGGCGCATCCGCTGGGCGCGCCAGCTCGGCCAGGCCCACTTGGCGCTGGGGCAGTTCGCCGAGGCCCGCCGCTATTTCGAGCAGACGCTGGCGCTGCTGGGCAGGCCGGCGCCCGCCAGCTACGCCGGCCTGCTCAAAGGGCTGGGCGTCGAGATCGGCCGCCAGCT
Organism: Herpetosiphonaceae bacterium; assembly: GCA_036406115.1. Taxonomy (GTDB): domain Bacteria; phylum Chloroflexota; class Chloroflexia; order Chloroflexales; family Herpetosiphonaceae; genus DASWWB01. The sequence goes on along the minus strand of DASWWB010000459.1, from coordinate 3,742 downwards.
GCGCCACCGCTTTGTGCGGATCGACGCGGTGGCGGCCGAGGGTGATTCGATCAACACCGTGGCCGCGTTTCGCGACGGCGCCAGGGCCTACGAGCACCTGGGTGAGCTGTATTTCTTCGACCAGACGCGCAAATCGCTGCTCCAGGCCGGCCATTCTGCGATCCAGGCCCTCAACCTGGCGGAGCGCGCCGGCCCCTCCAGCGATCTGTCGCGGGCGCTGTCAAGCGTCGGCGTGGCGATGGGCCAGGTGGGCTGGAACCGGGCCGCCGACGCCTATTTCCGCTGGGCCGAGGATCTGGCGCGCCAGCTCAAGCGGATCGATCCGCTGGTCTGGCATGGCTTGGTGGTCGGCACCCACAGCATGCGCCTGGGCGATTGGCGGCGGGCGGCTGAGGTGCTGCTGCCGGCGATCGAGATCGCCGAGCGCCACGGCGACAACTACCGCTGGGCCCAGGTCAGCTCGATCTACGCCCATGTCTTTTACTTCCAGGGCGATTTCAAGACCGGCCTGGCGATCGCCGGCGCCATCGAGGCGAAGGCCGGCGGGACCGGCGAGCTGATGCTTGAGATCTGGGGGCGCTACCAGCAGGGCGAGAACGCCTTCCGCCTGGGCGAGCTGGCGCGCGCGATCGAGCTGCTGGAGGCGGCGCTGCCGCTGTACGCGCGGGTCGCCGAGCACCTGACCGAGATGAAAACCCTCGCGCTGCTGGCGATGGCCTATCTCCAGGCGGGGCAGCCCGAGCGGGCGCGCCAGTTCGCCGAGCGGGCGCGGCCCTTCGCCGAGCAGGCCTCGGCGCCAGTCTTCGCCTCGCTGGAGGGCTTCGCCGGGATCGCCGAGGTGTATCTGGCGCTGCTGGAGGCGGCGCCGGGCGACGCCGGGCTGGCCCGCGACGCGCGCAAGGCCTGCGGGGCGCTGGGCTGGTTCGCCCGCTCGTTCCCGATCGGCCGCGCCCGCCACCTGCGCTGCCGGGGCTGGCTGCTCTGGCTGGCCGGCAAGCAGGAGGCCGCGCGGGCCTCCTGGGCGCGCTCGATCGCCGAGGCCCGGCGCTTCAATATGCGCTTCGAGGAGGCGCTGGCCCACTACGAGATCGGCCGGCACGCGCCGGCCGGGCGGCCCGAGCGCGGCCTGCACCTCCGGCTCGCCGCCGGCCTGTTCGCCGAGCTAGGGGCCGCCGATCAATTCGCCAGGGCCAGGGGGCTGGCCGACGAGGCCTAGCGGTCTTCGTCGGGCTTGCAGTCGCTGCACACGCGCAGGCTCAGCTTGAGCCGCCGCACCTCGCCGAGCAAGGCCTCGCGGGTCGCGGCGGCGATTTTGTAGGAGATGGTAGTGTTGGCGCCCTCGCTGTTGCCGAGATGCTTGCAATCCACGTGGTGCAGCATTACTTCGCCGATCTTGCGCTTGTTCAGATAAAATCCCTCTTGATTCTTTTTTCTCCATTGCTCGAACTCGTCATCCTGGCCTGGTCCCTCGAATCGCTGCGTCATCGGCTTCTCCTTGCTCGTGTTTGGGCCGCCGTCTGCCAGAAATCGGCTGGCGGCGGCCCGGCGTTTGGCCGGCTACGGGCACTTGGCGTCGTTGGGATTGGTGAGCGAGAGCAGCGCGCGGATCGGCGGCCGCGCGGCGCCGCTGATCGGCAGCGTGACGGAGATCGGGGCTGACAGGCTCGGTCCCGCCCACAAATCCGTCATCAGCTTTGTGTAGTTGCGCGCGGCGCGCTGGGGATCAAGCGGGGCGACGACGCCGAGGTGGCGCGCCCCCAGCGTGTAGATTCCGGGCGCCAGCCGCTCGCTGATCATCCCGTCGGCGTCGGTCGTGCCGCTGAAGACCCTGGTGCCGCCGCTGTTGAACAGCTCGACACGGGCGCCGGCCGCCGGCCGCGCCGCCGCCGCGAACTCCTGGCATGCCTCGGCCATGTTGAGCGGGATGAAGTTCATCATCGCGTCAAGCTGGGAGGGCGTGTTGGCCTGGAAATAGTGCTCGGTGAACACTGGCATGCGGAGGTCAAAGGTGGTGTGGCCGTTCGGCGAGCCGATCAGGACGCCGTAGATTTGCGCGCCGTAGAGCCCGCGAATCTCATCCGCGATCTCGACGACGGCCCGCAGCGGCGGCCGGACGCCCGTGGTGTTGGCCGGATGATCTTCGGCCGGGCACACGTACTGCGTCAGCGGGTCATCCATGACGGGCACTGAGGTGATTGTCGACTGGCAGCGGAAGGGATCGAGGTCGCTCCGGTTCTGGTAGCCGTCGAAGGGCGGGTCGACGAACACGCTCGGCACGCCGTCGATCAGCAGCAGGACCATCTTGGCGACCGGATTGCCGTTGGCGTCGACCGCGCGGCCGTTGGCGAGCAGCTCCTTTGCCGCCAGGAGGCCGGCGGCGGAGGCCGATCCGCCAACCACTTCCGAGTTGGGGATGATTCGCGGATTCGCGTCGTCGCCGATCAGGGCGCGGAATTTGTTCAGCGCGGTCTGGACGGTGTCAGTCAGCGGAATTTCACTGACCGCGATGCTCTTGGCGCCCGACGCGACGCCGTGGCGCACGAAGGCGAGGCGGTTGTCGGCGCCCTGGCCGTTGCGGGTCACCAGCAGCTCCTTGACGAAGCGGACCAGCACCGGCGTTTGGTAGTCGATGCGCCGGTTGGGGGCCGAGCAGGTGTTATGATTGGAGTAGCACTCGCGCATCGAGCCCGAGTAGTCGGCGACGATCACTACATCGTAGGAGCGGGGGTTGCTGGCGGGATTGTACCAGCGCAGCTGCTCCTTGAGCGACAGCCGCATGGTGGCGTAGGTGCCCTCATGGATCAGCGGGGCATATTGGCGCACTTCCAGCGGGACCGGCTGCTGGGCGGGGGCGGGCAAGGCGCCGTGCAGCAGCGCCGCCAGCAGCGTCATCATCAGTCCCAACGTCCTCCAACGTCCCATGTCAATCCTCCTCATACAGCGCCTGCGCCGCCGGCGCGGCGGGCGCCAGCTCGATTGGCGCGGAGCTCGCAGGTTCTACGCGGCTCCCCGGGGCGGCGTGGCGCGCCATGCCGCCATTGTCGGCGGCCGGCGTTCCGAAAGCGTGAACTGGCCGCGCCGCTTGCGCCCGCCGCGCCGGGCATGCTAGACTGCCAGTCTGACCAATCCCCTTGTAGAAAAAAGCGCCCTATGAACACACACCAGCGACGTTTGAGCGGACTGCTGCGCCATCCGGCGAGCGACGAATTGCTGCGCCTGCGTCTCAGCCAGGTCGTCGGCCGCGAGCGGGAAATCGCCGCCATCCGGGACCTGATCGAGCGCCAGGCGGCGGCAGGCGGCTATGTGCTGATCAGCGGCGGCCCCGGCGCCGGCAAAAGCTGCCTCCTCGCCGCGCTTGTCGGCGGCGATGGGCCGGAGCGGGCGCCCTGTCATTTCGTGGCGCTGCGGCCGGCGCCCGGCTACCAGCTCGAGATCTTGCAGACGCTGGTCGCTCGGCTGGCGCTGAAGCACGAGCTGGCCGACGGCTATGTGCCGCTCACGAGCTACCCGGCGCTGCGCGATTATTTCGCCGCCCTGCTCCAGTCAATCGCCGCGCGCGGCCGGCGCGAGGTGATCTACATTGACGGGCTCGATCAGCTGCCCGCCGATGCCGCCGGCCAGCGCGATCTCTCGTTCCTGCCCGCGACGCCCCCGCCGGGTATCGTGCTGGTGCTGAGCGCCCGCCCCGAGGCCGACGGCGCTGCGCTGGCCCTGGCGGCGCCGGCGCTGCGCTACGATGTGC
>DASWWB010000458.1:0-4045 GCA_036406115.1 Herpetosiphonaceae bacterium | reverse complement strand
CCCCGCTTTTCGACGACATCCGCTTCACCTCCGAGCCCGATCTGACGGTGCCGGCGGTCCAGGCCCTGCTCGACGCCCAGCCCGGGCCGCTCAAGTCGGCGCTGATCCCGGTCGGCGACCGCAATCAGAGCGTGGCCGAGGTCGTCGTCGGCCAGGCCTATCTCTACAGCCTCAACCCGAAGCTGCTGCTGGCGCTGCTGGAGATCCAGCAGGGCCTGCTCTCCAATCCCACCCCCGGCCCCGAGCAGGTCGATTGGGCCATGCGCTTCCAGGGCGAGGACGAGAAGTGGCGCGGCCTGTATCCGCAGATTCGCTGGGCGGCTCGCGAGCTGCGGCGCGGCGTGCGCGATTTCCCCTACGCCACGGAGCTGGTCTTCAGCGACGACGAGGTCAAAGCGCCCATCCCGCCCGGCCTCAATGCGGCCTCCTACGCCGTGGCCCGCACGCTCGCCCGCACCATGACGCCCGAGGAGTTCCAGCGGGCGCTTGACGAGAACCGCTTCGTCGCAGCCTACGCCGCGCTGTTCGAGGATCCGCGCCAGCCGCTCGGCGCCCTCCCCGGCCCCGCCGCGCCCTTCCTGACGACGCCGCTGCCCAAGCCAACCTACGTCACCTCGTTCTTCGACCACGAGTTTCCGTTCCTGACCCAGAACGGCTCGCTCGTCAGCTGGTGGGGCCGGCGCGAGACCGATATCTCCTACGACGGCCACGACGGCTGGGATTACGGCCTGCGCCCGCCGGATCCGATCCGTGCCGCCGCAGCCGGCACGGTGGTCTGGGCCGGCAACTCCGACGACGGCTGCGGCGTGCCGGCCCGCGGCGTGGTGATCGACCACGGCAACGGCTACCGCACGCTCTACTGGCACTTGAGCGAGATCCAGGTCAGCATCGGCCAGACGATCGGCCAGGGCGAGCAGCTCGGCATCGTCGGCGCGACCGGCTGCGCCTTCGGCCCGCACCTGCACTTCCAGACCCAATACCTCGGCCGCAACACCGATCCCTACGGCTGGTGCGGCGCCGAGGCCGATCCCTGGACCCAGCACCCGATGGGCGTCGCCTCGCGCTGGCTCTGGGCCGACCGGCCCAATCCCTGCGGCCTGCCCGATTCAGTCGTGTCGGTCACCGAGCGCTCGCCGGGTTTCAGCAAGACCGGCGACGGCTGGCAGAGCGCGCCGATCGGCGTCAGCGGCGAGTCGCTCTGGATTGTCTCGCAGACCGCGCCGGTCTCGCCCAGCCAGGCCCTGACCCAGACCATCGGCGGGCTGGCTGGCGTCGCCGACCCGCTCCCGACGCCAGCCGCGGTTGCGCCGCCCGCCGTCGCCGCCTGGCGCCCCAGCCTGCCCAAGGCCGGCCGCTACCGGGTGCTGGCCTACGTCCCCTATTTCTACAACGGCCACGAGGACGCCAACGCCGTCCGCTACACCATCCACCACGCCGGCGGCGCCGATCAGACAGTCATCAACCAGCTGGTCGCCGCCAACGACTGGGCCGACCTCGGCACCTATCAATTCGATCCCGCCGCCGATCCGCGCGTCGAGCTGAACAACGAGACCTTGGCGCCGAACCAGGGCGTGTGGGCGGGGGCGATCGTCTGGGTGCCGGTTGAATAAAGGGGTCAGGGGCCAGGGATCAGGCCGAACGCCAAGGTGGTGAGCGCTTCCTTCGCGCTACGCAGCCTTGAAGACAGTCCTGACCCCTGATCCCTGACCCCTAAATCAGATTTTCAATCTCTGATTTAGCCTCCGCCTACGCCCCCAAGCTGTCCTTGACGAGCTGGGCGATGTCGGTGGGGAGCTTGGCGACCTTGGCGCCGACAGCCTCGAGGGCGGCGATCTTCTCGGCGGCGGTGCCTTCGCCGCCGGCGGAGATGATCGCGCCGGCGTGGCCCATGCGCTTGCCGGGCGGGGCGGTCTGGCCGGCGATGAAGCTGACGACCGGCTTGGTGACGTTGGCCTTGATGAAGGCGGCGGCGTCTTGCTCGGCCGTGCCGCCGATCTCGCCGATCAGCACGATCGCCTTGGTGGCGTCGTCCTGCTGGAACAGCTCAAGCACATCGATGAAGCTGGTGCCGATGATCGGATCGCCGCCGATGCCGACGATCGTCGTCTGGCCCAGGCCGATGCGGGTCAGGGCGTCGACCGCCTCGTAGGTCAGGGTGCCGGACTTGGAGACCACGCCGACCGGGCCGGGGCTGGCGATCGAGCCGGGGATGATGCCGAGCTTGGCAGCGCCGGGCGTGAGCAGGCCGGGGCAGTTGGGGCCGATCAGGCGGGCGCCCTTGGCGCGGACATACTCGTAGGTCGCGACCATGTCGAGGGCCGGCACGCCCTCGGTGATGCAGATGATCAGCGGGATGCCCGAGTCGGCGGCCTCGCGGATGGCATCGGGGGCGAAGGCGGCGGGCACGTAGATCACGGATGCGTTGGCGCCCGTCTCCCTGACCGCCTCCTTGACCGTGTTGAAGACCGGCACGCGGCCGTCGACGGCTTTCTGGCCGCCGCGGCCCGGCGTCACGCCCGCCACCAGGTTGGTGCCGTAGTCCAGCATCTGGCGGGAGTGGAACTCACCCTCGCGGCCCGTGATCCCCTGCACCAGCAGCCTGGTGTTCTTGTCGGCGAGAATACTCAACGGAGGTCCTCCTTGTATCTAAACGACGGTGTTTGCGTTAGAGGCGGTGCTCGTCCTTCAGCAGCTTGAGATCGGCCTCGACCATCGAGACGACCAGCTGCTCGAACGAGACCTCGGGCGTCCAGCCCAGCTTTTCGCGGGCCTTGGCCGGGTCGCCGATCAGCAGATCGACCTCGGCGGGGCGCATGAAGCGCTCGTCGATCACGACATGATCATCGACATTGAGCCCGACATGGCCGAAGGCGATCTCGCAGAAGCGGCGCACGGTGTGGGTTTCGCCGGTGGCCACCACGTAGTCGTCGGGCTGGTCCTGCTGGAGCATCAAGTGCATCGCGCGCACGTAGTCGCCGGCGAAGCCCCAGTCGCGCCGGGCGTCCAGGTTGCCCATGCGCAGCTCCTTGGCCAGGCCCAGCTTGATCCGGGCCACGCCGTCGGTGATCTTGCGGGTGACGAACTCAAGGCCGCGGCGGGGCGACTCATGATTGAACAAAATCCCCGAGCAGGCGAACATATCGTAGCTTTCGCGGTAGTTGACAGTGATCCAGTGGCCGTAGACCTTGGCCACGCCGTAGGGCGAGCGCGGGTAGAACGGCGTCGATTCGCGCTGCGGCACCTCCTGCACCTTGCCGTACATCTCGCTGCTGGACGCCTGGTAGAAGCGGATGGACGGATCGACCGTGCGGATGGCGTCGAGGACGCGGGTCACGCCGAGGGCGGTGGCCTCGCCGGTGAAGACCGGCTGGTTCCAAGAGGTGGGGACGAAGCTTTGGGCGGCCAGATTGTAGACCTCGGCAGGCCGGTAGGTTTGGAGCAGATTGATCAGCGATACTTCGTCGAGCAGATCGCCCTGGACCAGCTCGATCTCATTCTGGATATGCTTGATCCGCTCGAAATTAACGGTGCTGGAGCGGCGGATCATGCCGATCACGCGGTAGCCGTTGGCGAGCAGATGCTCGGCGAGATACGAGCCGTCCTGGCCCGTGACGCCGGTGATTAACGCAACTTTGGTCATGATTTCCTCATCAGGCCGCGGCGGCGGCGCGCGGCTCCGCAGGGCGGAGCGCCAATCAAACCAGCCAAGCCTACCGCGGCGGCGGCCGGCGCGCTGCTAAGCCAGTTAGCAGGCGGGCGGCCGATTCGATGCGGTACAATGCCGGCGAAAGGACAGAGCGATGCCCGAATCCTTCGGCCTGCGGCTGGCCCGGCTGCGCGCGAGCCGCGGCTGGACCCAGCAGGCGCTGGCGGAGCGCCTGGCTCTCTCGCGGGTGGCGGTTTCGCACTTCGAGATGGGCCAGGCGGTGCCGTCGGAGCGCACAATCATTCTTCTGGCCGGCCTGTTCCGGCTGGAGCCGCACGAGCTGGTGGCCGGCACCTTCTACCCGGAGGGCAAGGCGCTGCGGCTGCCGGCGGTGGCGGC
>DASWWB010000457.1:0-2346 GCA_036406115.1 Herpetosiphonaceae bacterium | reverse complement strand
CCAGGCCCGGCGGCGCGGCGCCTCCGAGCGGGCTGGCGGCGGCGCTTGCTGGAGCAGCAGGCCCAGGCGCTCGACAAAGTCGGCGTCGGGCGCGGGCGGCGCCAGGCGCGTCACGCGGCGGGCGGTCGCGGCGAGCGCGTCCAGCTCGGAATCGGCGGGGCTCCCAGGTTGCGGGGCGCTTCCGGCAAGCCCCGGCTCCCGCCGCAGCGCCTCATCCAAGCGATCTTCGAGTCGTTTCATGGCGTGTCCCGTTCCAATATGGCCCGCAGCGACTGCAAGGCCCGCAGCTGGAGCGCCCGCACGGCGCCCGCTTTTTTGCCCATCGCCACCGCCGTCTCCTCGCCGCTGTAGCCCAGGACAAAGCGATAGGTCACCACCTGGCGCTGCTCCTCGGTGAGCTGGCCGAGGGCGGCGCGCAGCGTCTCATGCTCGAGGCGCAGATCGACATCGTCGGCGCCGGCCGGCAGCGGCAGCCCGTCGTCAAGGCTCTCGGTCCGCCCGCGCAGCCGCAGATGGTCTGTCACCAGGTTGCGGGCGATGGTGTGCAGCCAGGCGAGAAAGGGCCGGCCGCGCTCCTCGTAGCGGCCGATCGACTGCCAGGCGCGCAAAAACACACTGCTGGTCAGATCCTCCGCCACCGCCTGCGGCCCGCCGGTGTGCAGCCAGCAGTAGCGGTAGATCGCCGCCACATGCTGGCGGTACAGCGCGCCGAACGCGGCCTGGTCGCCCTGGCTGGCAAGGCCGATCAGCCGCGCCTCCGCCTCCCGGCCCTCGGAGTCGCCGGCGCGAAACGCCGCTTCCAATTGTTCCAGCACGTCGGGGCGAGCCGAGTCGAGACTCATGGCGATTGATCCCATCACGTAGCCTAACGGCGCACCGGCTCGAATGTTACGGGGCGTTATGGCATGGCCGCCGGCGCATCATCCATGCTACCACAGGCCAGGGATCAGGGGCCAGGGATCAGGGCCGGCTGTCGGGCTGCGCGGGGTCCCGGCGGCGCCTTGCTTCGCGCCGTCCGGCCTGATCCCTGATCCCTGGCCCGGTTTGACCGCCCCCTGGCCCTATGGTACGATAGCGGCCACAATCAAAACGGCTGCGAGCCGCGCCGCGCGCGGTTTGAGCGGGGGAAGCCGGTGCGAGACCGGCGCAGTCCACGCTACTGTAACGCTTCGGCGAAGTCAGAACGCCCGTCGCAGCCAAGGATCCCGGATCCGGCTTGCGTTGGCACAAGCGGCTCTTGCTGTGTCATTGCACCCTTTCGCCAACGTGGCGGAGGGGTTTAGTGTTTTTAGAGGGATTGTCTGCATGATTCGACGAATCTCATTGGTGCTCGCCGTCCTCGCGCTCCAGCTTGGCTGGCTGCTGCCCGCCGCCGCCCAGGAGTCCGCCGTCGCCGCCAAGGCGACCGGCTGGCTCAAGACCCAGCAACAGGCTGACGGCTCGTTCGCCGGCTTCGGCGCGGGCTCGACCGCCGACGCCCTGATCGCCCTGGCCGCCAGCGGCGAGAAGGCCGACGATGTCGCGGTGGGCGGCGTCAACGCCCAGCAGTTCATCGACAAGAATGTCGCCCAGATCGCCGCCAAGCCCGGCGTGGCCGCCAAGTTCGTCATCGCCGAGCTGCTGACCGGCCACAACCCGCGCGCCGTGGCGGGCACGGATCTGGTCGCCGTCGTGGTCAAGAGCTACGCCAGCGCCACCGGCGTCTACGGTCCCGATGTGACCAGCCACGCCCTGGCGCTGCTGGCCCTGGTCGCCGCCGGCGAGAAGATCGAGCCGAACGCGATCACGGCGCTTGAGAAATTCCAGCTCGACGACGGCTCCTGGTCGTTCGCCGGCGATCGGACGCCGGGCGGCGGCGACACCAACACCACCGCCCTCGTCATCCAGGCGCTGGTCGCGGCTGGCCAGAAAGGCTCGCCGGCAGTCGGGAAAGCCATCGCCTATCTGACGACCCAGCGCAACGCCGACGGCGGCTTCCCCTACGCCAAGGACTCGGCCTACGGCGCCAACACCGATGCCAACTCGACCGCCCTGGTGATCCAGGCGATCGTCGCCACCGGCGGCAACCCGACCGCCGCGCCCTGGGCCGACGCCCAAGGCAACCCGCTCGCGGCGCTGGTCAAGCTGCAAAACGCCAGCGGCGCCTTCCGCTACGACGACGCCACCCCCGATGACAACGCCCTGGCCACCTACCAGGCCATTCCGGCGGCGGTGCTGAAGCCCTTCCCACTGGAGCAGATCTTCATCGCCCTCCAGCCGGCCCCGACCGCCGCGCCGACCGCGGCGCCAGCCCCGACCGCCGCCCCGCCGGCAGGCGGGACTCCGGCGACCCTGCCGAACACCGGC
>DASWWB010000456.1:0-8597 GCA_036406115.1 Herpetosiphonaceae bacterium | reverse complement strand
GACCGGCTGCGGGTTCGGGTTGTTCGGCGCCTGCGTCGGCGGGGGGTTGGGCTGGGTCGGGCGGGCCGTCGCCGGGCGCGTCGTCGGCTGGCCGGGGCGCGGTGTCGCCTGGGGCGGAGTAGTCGGGATGATAATCACCGGCGTGTCGGTCGGCGGCGGCGTCGGCGTCGCCGTGGGGATGCGGGTCGAGGTCGCCTGGCCGGGGCCGGCGGCGAAGGTCGAGGTCGGCTCGCCGGTCACGTCGGCGGGCAGCGGGGTGATCGTCACCGTCTGGCCATCCACGACAATCGTCTCCGGCTCCTGGCCGATGGCGCTGCTGATGCCAAAGGCGAGGGCGCCGACCACCAGCAGGGCGCCGCCGATCTGGGCGGCGCGGCGCATCGGCAGCGCGAAGGCCGAGGTGTTGTCGTAGCGCACAACCACCGCGCTGGCGTTGTCGGTGGTTTTATTGGTGTAGGCTTTCTGGACAATCTGCTGGGCGGCTTTGTCGGCCGGCTGCCCCTTGATGATGCGGGCGATATCGTTGGGATCGACGAACTCGCTCACGCCGTCGGTGCAGAGCAGCATTGACTCGCCGGGGCCGATGCGATGCTTGCTGTAGAAATAGGGCACGTCGCGGATCATAAAATCCGAGCCGAGGGAGAAAGTGAGTTTGCGGGCGTTTTTATCCTGGCGGGCTTCGGCAGGCGTCAGGCCCTGGTCGATCAGCTGCTCGTAGTAGCTGTGATCGCGGTTCATCTGGCTGAGCTTGCCATCGGTCCCGACCAGATAGGCGCGGGTGTCGCCGACGCTGCCCATATGAACGATCAGGCCGCCGGGCGTGCGCTGGAGCACCGCGCAGATCAGGGTGCTGCCGCTGTTGGCGGCAAGCTTGCTGGCGCCCATCAGCTTGATCATCGCCGCGTTGGCCTTATCGAACGCCTGTTCCAGCAGGGCCGGCGGATCGCTGAACGGCTGGCTCTCAAGGAACTCATAGACCGTGCGAACCGCCACATCGCTCATCGCCGCGCCGAGCACGCCGCCGCCCATACCGTCGGCGCACATGGCAATCTGGAGCTTGCCCCGGCGGACCTCAACCCGGTCCTCGTTTTTCTGGCGCCCCGCCGAGCTGGTGAAGCTCCCAAAATCGAGCTTGATTGGTTTTTGCTCACTTGCCTGCGCCTGAGCAGTTGTGCGTGACATACGTCTTTCTCCCTTGATAGAACCAGTGTTAGGGCGTTGGCGTCGGTGTTGGCGTGCGTCGCGGAACGCGGGTCGATGTTGGAACCGTCGTCGGCTTGGGTGTCTCGACAACCGGCGGCGCTTCGGTCGGCGCGGTCGTCTCGACGGTCTCAGCCGTGGGCTCTGCCGGCGTCGGCGTGGCAACGGGCGCGGCGGGGGCGCCAAGGGCGCTCGCCAGCAGCACCGCCGCCAGGACCAGCGGCAGAATCACCGCCAGCGCCAGGCCGGTCATCTTCATGATAAACCGTGGTGTCAATGGGGCGCGAATCGACCCGTCCATCTGCGCCTCGGGCGTGTTGCGCAGGGCGTGGGCCATAGCGGCCATGTTGGGAACCGCCCGCTTGCGCAGGCCGAGATCGCGCTCGGTGGCGCCGGTGATCACCGCGTTCAGCTCGGGCGAGACCGAGGGCAGGCGCTCGACCAGGGGCGGGATGCGCCGGCTGGTGTCGCGCAGGTCGCGCGTCGGCTGATCGTCGAGGCGCCCGGTCATCAGCTCGTAGAGGACCATGCCAAGCGCATAAATATCGATATGCTCGCTGATCGGGTCGGGCGTGTCTTTGAGCCGCTCCGGCGGCATATAGATTTTCACGCCGTAGATGCTGCGCTGGCGCGGCTTGTCGATCGACTCCGCCGCCGCCAGATCCACCAGCACCATCCAGGGCTCTTTGCCGCGCAGCGCCGACAGCCGCTCATGGAACATCATATTCGCCGGCGAGATGTCGTGATGCACCAAACGCAGGCGGGTGTGGAGATGCGACACCGCCTCGGCGATCTGGATGCCGATCTTAACCGCCTGGGCGGCCGTAAGCGGCTTGTAGCGGCGGCGCTCCATGAGATCCTTGACCGAGCCGCCGGACTCATAGGCCAGCGTGATGTAGGGATAGCTGTCGCGGTTGCCGTTGCGATCGATCAGCTCGGCGAACGCCAGGTCGGCGCGGGCGCGGCGCCTGGTCGACATGCCGTAGCGGCGGCTGTAGGTGCGGCCCAGGTGATCGTGCTCGGCCTCGGGCAGCGCCAGGTAGCCGCGCTCGTCGTGCAGGTTGGCCTCGTAGGCGGGGCGCGAGAACTTCAAGACGCCCAGCTGGTACTTTTGCGTCAGGCGCTGGGTGGCGCCGAACATCGACATCTGGAACCGCAGCAGGCGCCGGGCATTGTCCGAGGGCAGGATGGGGCACATCAGATACAGGATGCCCTGGCCGCCCGCTTTGATCAGCTTGAGGACCTCGAAGTCACCGACCGCCTGCCCGGGCTCCAGGCGCGGGATATCGCTTGATACGACCTGTGTAGTCATTAGCGGCCCTCAATCAGCTCAATCCGCACCTCGGGACCGACCCAGAACACATCGCCGACCGAAAGATCTTCCGGCATATTCTTGGTCAGCTGGCGATCTTTGTATTCGCCGAGGAAGGTGCCGTTGGCGCTATCCAGGTCGGTCAGCTGGGCGCCGTGCTGCGTGATCGTCAGCGTGGCGTGGTTGCGCGAGACCCAGCGGTTGTCCAGGGAGACCGTGTTCTTGGGATCCTTGCCGATCGTGATCTGGCGCCGGTCCAGCGCGAAGGTGCGCGGCGGGTGGCTGTCACCCTGCTGGACCACGATGCTGTAGGTCGGGCGGACCGTGGCCGGCTCGGGCGCGAAGCGCTCGGTGGCGAAGGAGGTCTTGGTCGGCGCGACAAAGCGCTCGGTCGCGTCATGGCCGCCGCCGCCGCCACCGCCGCCGTAGTCGTCGTACGCGTTCACGTTGGCGATCGTCGGCGGCCGGTTGCGGCGGCGCAGGAAGACGATGATGCCAATCAGCACCAGCAGGGCCAGGAGGCCGCCGCCGGCGGGCAGGGCGTAGGGCTTGAGCCGCTCGAACAGCGGCGGCGCGGGCGCGATCGCCAGCGTCACCGATTTCTCCTCGCTGCGGCTCTGGAGATCATTGCTGTCGGTGGCGGCGACCAGCACTTTGTAGAGCTTGTTCGGCGGGAAGCGCTGCTGGTTCTCCGGGCTGAAAGCGTCGAACTCGAAGGGGAAATTCGGCGCCTGGGTCGAGGTGCCGATCGGCACATTGTTGAGGATGTACTCGACCTTCTTGATCGGCGTCTGGCTGGCATCGACTTTGGTCGTCAGCTCGACGACGCCGGCCAGCTCGGTGTCCGGCACCACGACCGAGACCTGCGGCTTGATCTTCGGCACATCGATGCCGATCGAGCCTTCGGCGCTGCGCACCTTGATGTTCAGCTGATGCTCGCCCGGCTCCACCAACGAGCCGGGGAAGTTGACCAAATAGTTGTTTTTGAGGGCGATGAAGCTGTTGTAGCGCTTGTCAACCTGATCGACCAGCGCCGGAATGTTGGCAGAGTCCTGGGTGAAGAAGTGCAGGAAGGTGCCGCCGAGCGCGTCGGCAGCGTTTTTGAGGCTCGACGGATTGGCTTTGCGCTCGCGGAATTCGCCGTCGCCATCGGAGCCGAAGCACATGAAGTTCATCGAGGGAGAGTTGGTCTCGAACTTCGCGAGCGCCTCCTCGAGCGGGGCCGGATCCAGCGTGCCCTCTTTGCCGGCGGCGTAGACAAACACCGCGCGGGCGGTGGCGTCCTCCGAATCGAGCTCGCGCAGGGCCAGCTGGATGGCATCGGTGATGGCGTAGGGGTCTTCTGCCGCGCCTTCGGTGGCGACCTGGAGCGAGGCAATCTCATTGCGGACGGCGCCGCCGTCGGTGGTGAGCGCGATCTTCAGCTCGGCCTCGGTGTTGAAGGTGATCAGGGCCATCTTGCTGTCGACATTCAGCCGGTTGACGAGCTCGTTCAGGCGGTCGAGCATATCGCGGAAGCGCTTGCGGGCCGGCGTGCTCTCGTCGTCCATCAGCGGGCTGGTGTCGATGACAAAGGCGATCGACAGCGGCTGCTGCTCTTTCTGGAGCTTGACCTCGGTGGTGATGGGATCGCCGTCGTCGATCGAGATCTCGAAATCTTCGCCCACGAGATCAGTCGCGGGATTGCCTTCGGCGTCGATATAATTGAGCTTCAGGGAGACATCTGGATACTTTTCAACATTGACATTGGTGATCACGAGCTTGTCAGCGGGATCTTGAGCCCGAGCGACCATTGGAACCAATGGAATGCAGCAGAGTACGACCAAAAGACGCAAGAATCGTTGGATGCGCATAAATCCCCTATCCTCAGTTACAACATTTAGTAGAGTAGTATCCAGCGGCCGCGGACTAACTCTTGGTTGATTGCAGGGCGCCACCATAATAACCGATTAAGCCTGGTTCGACAATTGGTTTTAGGGCGGCGGCCCAGGGTCCGGCGGGGCGCTCAAGCGGCGGTAATCATGCGCAAAATCGTGCGCAGGCGATCGTAGTCATCGCGGAGCAGGCGGGCGATCTCGCGGCCGGCGCACAGCTCATAGGCCTGGCGGTCGGCCTGGAGCCTGGCGGCGCGCCGGATCGCCGTCCCGAGCAGATCGTCGGCGGGGGCGACTGTGGTCTGGAGCACGGTGCGGAAGAAATCGCAGGTGGCGGTGAAGCGCTGCACGACGGCGGCATCGCAGGCGTAGACGCTGTAGTGGACCGTCGGCGGCATGGGCGGCAGATAGTGGACCAGCCGCCCGGCGCGCTCATAGCCCACCACCAGCGCGCTGAACTCGGTCTGGAGGACCGCCGCCAGATCGGGATGCTCGGTGTAGATCGCGTTGTCGTAGAACTCCTGGCCGTCGTAGCGCCGCCCGCCGCGCACCATCGCCCGGCCGCCGGGCTCGCGGCTGCCGGTGCGGATGTCGTAGACCAAGCCGTAGACCCACAGGCCGCTCTCATGGCAGCTGGCGCGCACCAGCGAGCCGAAGGCCGGCGCGTCCAGCAGCCGGTAGGCGCCGGTCACCCAGGCGGTGGTGCTGGCTTCGATTACCTCGCCCACCCGTTGTTCAAGCATCTGATCTGTCGTCATACTCGCTGCCATTCTTTGCTATCGGCCTTCAGGGAGACGCCGCTGGACAGGCGGGCGTGCCACAAGGTGTGTTCGAGCATCTGGCGGAACACCCGGCGATCGGTCTCGCGCACGACCGCCTGCTCGTGGGCGCGGGCCAAGGCCGCCGGATAGCCCCCGCCGCGCTGGGCCTGATCATAGGCCACCGCGTGGATCAGGTCAACCTCGGCCGGCTCCGCCGCCACCCACTCCGGCAGCTCGATCCGCACGAGGTCGCGGCCCACGTTGAGATAGAAGAAGTGGATCGCATGCTCGTCGTACATCTCGGCGTTGATTTTCGACAGGCTTTTGAACAGCGGGCTGCGCTGGCCGTCGCCCAAGTCCTCGTAGATCATATGGTCGGTAACGCCGCGGTAGGGGTCGCCGGCGCCGTTCGGCTTGTTAGCTTTGGCGAAGGTCGGGTCGGCGATCAGGCGGGCCAGGCCGGTCACCTCGGGGGCGCGCGGCCGGCTGATGTAGGAGCAGGCGGGAACGCCCTGGAGCCGCAGGCTGTTGAGTCCCTGGTCCAGATAGCGGCTGAGAAAGTGTTTGCAGACCCAGGGATCGAGGCCGCTCAGCGCCCAGCGGATCAGCGTGCCGTCCTGCATGGCGACGCGCGGGGCGTCGATGTTCAGGTTGGCGGCCAGCTCGGCCAGGGCGACGCCCTCGGCGGTGTCGCGCTCGGCGTTGACCATATTCCCGGCCATGGTGTACTGGCGGCCTTTGTCGTCGCGCAGCACCAGCTCGTCCTCTTTGTAGGCCAGCCGGGGCTTGGAGCGCAGCACGCAGTCGGGATGATCGCCGTACGACAGCAAAACCTCGCCGATGTTGATCAGGAAGCACTCGACCGAGCCATGGCGGTCGAGATCGATCTGGGAGCCGTCGACGGCGGCGAGATTGTAGGAGGGCGGGCAGGGCGGCAGGGGGTAGCGGACATCGAGCGGCTCGATCGGCGCGGCCAGCAGCCAGGGGCTCTTGGCATAGGCGGCGGAGGCTCGTTCATGCCAATCCGCCCAATAGCCGGCCTCGCGCAGCAGCGCCTCGCGGGCGCGCTCGATCCGGTCGCGCCGGTCGTCGGCGCTGGCCCGCAGATCGTTGCCCATTTGCTTGACCTGATGGCCGATGAGATTGAAATCCAGCGCCATCGTCACCTCCAAACAGCACAGGTGTTTTGTCTATGATAGCACAGGTGTGGCGGAGTCGCCGCAGCCCGCAGCCACGGGCAATCGAGGACTCGGGGCGGCGGGTTATTCTTTACATCCCGGGCGGCGATCGGGGGTTTATCAGCTATCAGCTATCGGCTGTCGGGGCCGGCTTCGAGGGTTTATCGCGCACGATTGGCATGGTGCGGCCGCGGGGTTGCTTCCGATAGCTGATCGCCAAAAAACGGCGGGCCGGGGCGCCATTGCCCCGGCCCGCCGTCGTTCCGCACCCTAAGCTTACTTGCTCAGCGCGGCGTTGGCGTCCAGCCGGCCGCCGGTGACGGTCTTGCCGCTGAGCGAGGCGGTCGGCACCGCGCTGCTCAGGATCGCGTTTTTGATCTGGGCGGCCGTCGCGCCGGGCTTCACGCTCTTGTAGAGGGCCACGGCGCCGGTGACGTGCGGGGTGGCCATCGAGGTGCCGTTGTAGCTCGAGTAGCCGTTGTAGGCCGTGCTCGACCAGATCGCCACGCCGGGAGCGCCCAGGTCGACGGTCGTCGCGCCGTACTGGGAGAAGCTGGCCAGCGTTCCGTTGTTGGCGATCGCCGCGACCGCGATGACATTGGGCAGGTCGTAGTTCGACGGGTAGCTCGCGGTCGTGTCATTGTTGGTGCCGCTGTTACCGGCCGCCGCCACAAAGAGGATGCCGGCGTTGTTGGCGCGGCTGATCGCGTCGTAGAGGGCCTGCGAGTAGCCGCCGCCGCCCCACGAGTTGTTGGTCGCCACGATGTTCAGGCCGTGGCGGGTCTTGAGGCCGGTGAAGTAGTCGACGGCCTTGATCGCGTTGGCGGTGGTGCCGCCGCGCCGGCCGAGGAACTTGCCCGAGATCAGGGTCACGTTCCAGTTGACGCCGACCACGCCGGCGCCGTCGTTCTCGCCGCCGATCGTGCCGGCGACATGCGTGCCATGGTCGTCGAGGTTGCCCTTGCTGCCGCCGTCGTAGATCGTGTTGTCGTTGCCGTCGAAGTCCCAGCCGCGCACGTCGTCGACGTAGCCGTTGCCGTCGTCGTCGACGCCGTTGGCCGGGTCGTAGGGGTTGGTCCAGGTGTTGCCGTCCAGGTCGGGATGGGTGTACTGGAAGCCCTCGTCGATGATGCCGACGTAGACGCTGTCGGAGCCGACATTGCCGGCGGCCCAGGCGGCGGCGGCGTTGGAGCCGTACTGGTTGGCGGGCGAGGTGCCGGCGCCGTACAGGCCCCAGAGCGAGCCGTTGGTGAAGTAGGGATCGGACGAGGTGGCTTGGTGGGTGTAGAGCCAGTTGGGCTCGGCGTACTCGACCGCCGGATCGGCGGCCAGCTGCTTGGCGATCGCCTGGACGTCGGCGCCGTTGACCTGGACCAGCTCCAGGTCGCCTTTACCGTCGGCTTTGCCACGCACGCGCTCGACCTTGGTGAGGCCGTTGGCCTTGCCGACGCGGTCTTTCTGCGCGTCGCCGGCGGTCTCACGGTATTGGATCAGGAGCTGGCCGGGGACGAAGGGCTCGGCGGCTTTGGCTTGCGAGCGGGCTGCCCCGCCGCCCAGCGCGCCCGCGACGAGCACTGCCGAAAGAACTGCTCCGAAGAATCGTGCCTTGCGCATGTGGTCCGTACCTCCAATGACTGTTTCGTGGACACTCCAACCATCAGCGGTCAAAAGCCGAAGCCAATTTAGTTAAGAATTGGTATATGCTGTACCGCTCATATCATCAAAAAGATACGGGCCCTCGAACAGATTCAATCAAAGCGGACTCATCATTTCGATTAGCGCCCGACATAGGGCAAAAACAGCGATCGGCCGTTGCTGGTGCGCTCGATCGTCACGGTGCCGAGCGGGTAGCGGCCGGCGCTGGTGGCGCCGCTGATCGCCAGATGCAGCGGCCGGCGCTGCCCGCCGTCCTCCAGCACGACCATGGCCAGATCGTAGGTGTTGCCTCCCGACGGCGGGAGCGTCCTGCCGCCGATGATGAAGCGGTCGGCGGCGGTCTGCGGCTGGGAGGCCGGCAGGAAGGTCTGAAGGTTGAGCTGCGAATTGCGGGCCGCCGCCAGGCCGGTCTGCCCGCGCGGCCGCAGCTCGAACCAGACGGTCTGGGCGGCGTAGGCCGGCGTGACGCCCAGATTGGTCCAAGCGGCGCTGATCGAGAACGGCACGCCGGTCTGAATGACGCTGGGGAAGGTGACGCTGTTGACGACGAAGCGGTAGCCTGACGCTTTGCCCGTGGAGATAATCTGCGACTGCTGGGCGCCGCTGTAGGTGCTCC
>DASWWB010000455.1:0-3358 GCA_036406115.1 Herpetosiphonaceae bacterium | reverse complement strand
CGTGAGCTACACCGGCGAGCAGTGGCGCGACGGCGGCAACACAACCGGCACGCCCCAGATCCTCAACTTCGGCTACAAGGTTGGCGCCAGCGCCCGGATCTCCGACACCGCCGGCTACCTGGAAGTCAACGCGCTGGATTTCTCCAACGTGGTGACGAGCACCAACACCACCGGCGTTGCACTGGACGGCAACCTGCCGGCTAACCGGCGCGCGATCACCGGCACCGTCACGCTGGCCGCGCCGCTGGCGGCTGGCGACGAGATCGTGCTGCGCTGGGAAGACATCAACGACGTCGGCAACGATCATGGCCTGGCAGTCGACGATTTCAGCGTCACCGCTCGCGGCGGCGGCCCGGTCAACTTCCCGATCGTCACCAACTGCCCGACGCCCGTAAGCACGCCCCAGGGCACGGCCACCGCAGCCGGCCTGACCGCCCGCGACGCCGACGGCACGGTGATCACCGCGACCATCACCAGCGCGGCGGTTCCCGGCATCACCCTGAACTTCTTCCAGCCGGCGGCTGGCGTCGGCCTGACCGCCACCGCGACCCTCAATGTCGCCAACACCGTCGCGGCCGGCACCTACAACGTGGTCATCCGCTGGGCCAACAACGACAGCCCGACGCCGCAGACCGCCGATTGCACCATCGCCGTCAATGTCATCGGCGCGCCGTCGGTCCGCATCCGCGACATCCAGGGCCCGGGCCATGTCTCGCCGCGCAACGGCCAGACCGTCACCGGCGTGCCGGGCATCGTGACCGCCCGCGTCAGCAACGGCTTCTACATCCAGGACCCGACCCCGGACTCCGACCCGAACACTTCCGAGGGCATCCTGGTCTTCACCAACAGCGCCCCGGCGGCCAACATCGTCGTCGGCGCCTCGGTGACGGTCAACGGCACCGTCTCGGAGTTCCGCACCGGCGGCGCGACCGGCGTCGGCCTGGCGCTGACCGAGATCATCAACCCGTCGACGACCATCGTCTCGACCGGCAACCCGCTGCCGGCGCCGATCGTGATCGGCCAGGGCGGCCGCGTCCAGCCGACCGTGATCATCGACAATGACACCAACGGCGTCGTCGAAACCAGCCCGACCCACGTCTTCGACCCGGCCCAGGACGGCATCGACTTCTACGAGACGCTGGAGGGCATGTACGTCCAGGTCAACAACCCGGTCGTGAGCGGCCCGACCAACAGCTTCGGCGAGTTCTGGGTCCTGCCGGACAACGGCGCCAACGCCACGGTCCGCACCGCCCGCGGCGGCATCGTCCTCACGCCCGGCGACTTCAACCCCGAGCGCGTGCTGATCGACGACGGCGTCCTCACCGCCCTGCAAGTGAAGGTCAATGACAAGTTCGGCGGCCCGATCCAGGGCGTGATGGACTACGCCTTCAACAACTTCCGCATCCAGCGCACCAACGCCGTGACGGTCGTCGACGGCGGCCTGCAGCGCGAAAGCGCCGCGACCCCGACCGCCAGCCAGATCAGCGTCGCCGCCTTCAACGTCGAGAACCTCGATCCGGGCGACACGACCTTCCCGGCCATGGCCGACATGATCGTCAACCGGCTGAAATCGCCCGACGTGCTGGCGCTCCAGGAGATCCAGGACAACAACGGCGAGACCAATGACTCGACCACCGACGCCAGCCAGACCTACGCGGCGCTGATCAACGCTATCCGCACCGCCGGCGGCCCGACCTACCAGTTCCGCGACATCGCCCCGGTCGACGACCAGGACGGCGGCGCGCCGGGCGGCAACATCCGCGTCGGCTACCTGTTCCGCACCGATCGCGGCGTGAGCTTCGTCGACCGGGCCGGCGGCACCTCGACCGCCTCCACCACGGTCCAGACCGACGCCCTCGGCGCCCACCCGTCGTTCAGCCCGGGCCGGATCAACCCGACCAGCACCGCCTGGCAGGCCAGCCGCAAGCCGCTCGTCGGCGAGTTCAGCTTCCGCGGCGAGCGCGTGATCATCATCAACAACCACTTCAACTCGAAGGGCGGCGACCAGCCGCTGTTCGGCAAGACTCAGCCGCCGGTGCTGAGCAGCGAGACCCAGCGCCGCCAGCAGGCCCAGGAGGTCAACACCTTCGTCGACAGCATCCTGGCCGCCGACGCTGACGCCAACATCCTGGTGATGGGCGACCTGAACGACTTCCAGTTCTCCAACCCGCTCTACATCCTCAAGGACCGCGTGCTGAGCGATCTGGTCGAGACGCTGCCCGAGTCCGAGCGCTACACCTACGTCTTCGACGGCAACGCCCAGGCCCTGGACCACATCCTGGCCAGCGGCAACATCACCACCACCGTGCCCTTCGCCTATGACGTGATCCACGCCAACGCGGAGTTCCCGGACCAGATCAGCGACCACGAGCCGGAGATCGTCCACCTGACCCTCAACCCGCGGGTGCTGAACATGGGCGCCAGCAGCGCCACCGTGGGCGAGGCCGCCGGCACCGCCACCCTGACTGTCACCCTGAGCGCCGCCTCGGCCGCCCCGGTCTCGGTCAGCGTGCGGACCAGCGACGGCACCGCCACCGCCGGCAGCGACTACACCGCTGTCAGCACCACCCTGACCTTCGCGCCCGGCCAGACCAGCCGCACGGTCACGGTGCCGATCATCAATGACACGGCCGCCGAGGGCAACGAGACCTTCAACGTCACCCTCAGCAACCCGACCGGCGGCGCCACCGTCGGCGCCAGCGCCAGCGTGGTGACGATCGTCGACAACGACTCGCTGCCAGTGGTCTCGATGATCGAGAGTCTGTTCCCTGTCAACGAAGCAGCCGGCACCGTGTCGGTGACGGTGGTGCGCTCCGGCAGCGCCGACAGCCAGGTCACCGTCCAGTACGCCACGGCCAACGGCACCGCGATCGCCGGCCAGGACTACACCGCCGCCAGCGGCACCCTGACCTTCGCCCCCGGCGAAACGACAAAGACGATCACGGTGGCGATCCTGCGCGACGCGGTTCGCGAGGGAGAGGAGTCCTTCAGCGTCACCCTGAGCAACGCTTCTGGCGCGACCATCGGCACGCCGAACGCGACGACCGTTCTGATCACCGACGGCACGCCGGCGCTGTTCCTGCCGCTGATCTTCAAGCCGTAACCGCCAATCTCATCGGACCAAGCGCTGCGGCCCCCGAGCACATCGGGGGCCGCAGCGTTTTTCCGTTTGATCGATCCAAACCGCCCCAGCCTCCGCGCCCCGATCCTCCCCTTGCCAGCACCAAAGCGATCTCATACGATGACGCCGATTCGAGCCGGCCTCGCCTGCCGGCAGCGTCGGAGGCACCAGGCCCGCGCCGGGCGCGGCCGTCAAGGAACGAGGAATGGCTATGTCGCGCAGAGCGCGGGTACTGTT
>DASWWB010000454.1:0-7121 GCA_036406115.1 Herpetosiphonaceae bacterium | reverse complement strand
CGTTCCAGAAGGCGTTCTCAAACGGGCAATTGGCGGCGTCCGGGCAGTACTTGACCAGCGAGATCATCGGCAGGCCCCGGTTGTCGAGGCTGTCGCGGCCGAAGCGGCTCATCAGGAAGTCGTAGGTGATGCCCGAGAAATCATAGGCCAGATCGACATCAGAGACGCCGGTCGGGCCCTGGCCCTCGCTGCGCACGATCTGCTGCGGGGCGGCGCAGTTGTTGTTGGGGTCGCCGTCGTTGTCGACCGCGCCGTTGGCGTTGCAGATCAGGCGGTTCTTGCCGTGGGCGATCTGGTTGAAGTGGAGGGCGACCGAGCCGGTGCGTGCGTCGATCAGCACCAGCTCGCGGATGGGCTCGCTGCTGTCGGTGGCGGTCACCTCGGCGCGCCAGACCAGCGCGTTGAAGCGCGGGCCGGGGCCGCCGAGCAGGGCGGGATTGTGGATCCACAGCTCCGGGGCGCTCACCACCAGGTCGCTGGCGTCCGCGCCGTGGGCTTTGGCGATCGCGGTCCGGGCCTCGGCCTCGGCCTCGCCGGCGGCGATGCGCGGCGCGGTCTCCAGGGCGAACGACGGCAGGACCTCGCCGTTCATAGAGATCAGATTGCGGTTGGCGTCGGTCTGGACGATCAACTCGCCGCCCAGGACCGGGACGCCCTGGTGCAGCTGCTGGAAGCGCACGAACGAGCGGCCGTCGCGCGAGGCCTGGTCGGAGCGGACGCGCAGCTCGGCGGCGGGGTTCCGCAGGCCAAAGAGCGCGCCATACTCGGCGGCGTAGGCGCGGGCCGCCTGCTCGGCGGTCGCCGAGGTGGCGAAGGCCTGGTCGGGGGCGATGGGATGGGCGAGATCGGTGCCGATGAACCGGACGCGGCCGGTTTCGGCGTGGTAGGCGACTTGGGCATGGCCGGCGGTCTTGGCGTTCAGGTCGGCGAGCAGGCTTTGCTCGCTCGTGGCCGAGACGGCTTGGGCGGCGGGGAGGGCCGCGGCGGAGGGCAGGCCGCCAATCAGACTAGCGGCGACGACGCCGAGGCTGACGACAAAGGACGAAAACCGGTACCGACTCTTCATTCGATAAACTCCTTGTATCCAGGGCCAACTCTATCGCCGCCGGCGCCGGAACTGGCGCAGCGGCCTGACGGACTGTTAGACGCGCGAGCGGGACGCTGGGTCACAGCTCGCGGCGGATCGGGCGCCAACCTGCTCGGGGCGGCGCGGGGACCGATCAGCCGGCGCGGCTTCAGTCGGAATAGCTTAGGTGGGATGCATGAAGGATGGGTCGCCGCAGGCTGGTCGGCGCTTGGCGTTGACCAGCGCATCGGGCGCGGCAGGGTTTGATCGCAACACTGGGTGGGCACAACCTCGCATGCGCAATCGCGTGGCCGGACTGGCATGCCTACACCTGGGAGCTGGCTCGGCGACGATGCGCCGCCTTCGGGCAGCCGCTCCTGTTAAAATTAATTAATTACAACTTTCTGGGATTTTAGCCGCGTTCGCTGGGCGACTCTGGCAAGAATATTGTACGATGTTTGGCGCCCCGTGACAAGCCATGATTTCCGCGAAACCCGCAGCTTTTTTCATCCTTTTTCTCAGCAAGAGGCCGCTTCGGAGCGGGCGGCGGGCCGATTCAGCGCGGCCTCGGCGGGCGATGCGGTATAATCGGGCGCCTGGCGTCGGCCAGGGAGACACGCAAAGGAGCTATCGGGTGGAAACCCTCAAATCACTGCGGACCAAAATCATTGTTTCCGCCGCGCTCGGCCTGGTCGTCCTGCTGGGCCTGTCGCTGTTCAGCGATATTTCGGCGGTGGGCGACAGCCTAGGCGCCTTCAACTGGCTGATGCTGCCGGCGATCCTCGGCTTCACGGCGCTCAACTATGTGCTGCGCTGGCTCAAATGGGATTATTACCTGCGCAAGCTGAAGATGGGCCAGGGCGTGAGCGGCTGGCAGAGCGGCGTCCTCTTCACCGCCGGCATGGTCATGGCGGTGACGCCGGCCAAGGTCGGCGAGGTGCTGAAATCGGCGCTGCTCAAACGCCTGAACGGCACGCCGATCAGCAAAAGCGCGCCGATCGTGCTGGCCGAGCGGCTGACCGACGGCCTGGCGATGCTGCTGCTGATGGCGGTCGGACTGACGCTCTACCCGCCGGCCCAGCCGCTGTTCTGGCTGCTGCTGGCGCTGAGCGCGGTCGGCATCGCCGTGCTGCAAAACCAGCGCCTGGCCCGCGGGCTGCTGGGCTGGATGGAGCGCCGGCCGCTGCTGAGCAAGTTCGCCAAGCCCATCCACGCCTTTTACGAAAACACCGCCGCGCTGATGAGCGGCCGGCTGCTGATCGTCTCGACGCTGATCTCGCTGGTCTCGTGGGGCGGCGAGTGCGTGGCGATGTATTTTGTCTTCCGCGGCCTGGGCGTCGAGCCCTCGTGGCTGCTGCTCATCCAATCGACCTTTATTTTCGCCGCCTCGACACTGTTCGGCCTGGTCTCGTTCCTGCCCGGCGGCCTGGGCGCCTCCGAGGTCAGCAGCACGGCGCTGATCGTGGCCCTGGTCGGCTTGGCCAAAGGCCCGGCCAGCGCCGCGACGATTATTATCCGCTTCTGCACGCTGTGGTTCGGCGTGCTGCTCGGCATGATCGCCCTCACGCTTTTCACCAGGCGCTACGGGCTGAGCGGCGAGGCCGCCGATCCCGCCGGCGCGCCGGCCTTGATGGAGAACGAACTTTGAAACGTTGGTTGATAACGATCCTTGGCTGCGGCCTGCTGCTGGCGGGCTGCGCCGCCGGCCCGCTGCTGAGCGAGGTGGCCGTCAGCGCCCGCGAGATCAATCTGGCCACCGGGCCGCGCACCACCCAGCTCAGCTACCGGATCGGCGAGCAGGCGCTGGTCTCGGTCTGGCTGGAGGACGGGGCCGGCGCCAGGATCCCCCTGCGCGACAAGGTGACGCGGCTGCCCTCGAACGATCCGTACCAGCTGAATTTCGACGGCAGCGTGGAGGAGGCCGGCGGCAACCGCCGCGTCCTGGGTGACGGCACGTACGGCCTGGTCGTGCGGGCCGAGCCCGAGGACGGCGGCGCGCCCGCCGAGCAGCGGGTCCAGGTGACAATCGCCGACGCGCCCGACGCGGCCTTCGATGTCTTCGATCTCTCGGTCACGCCCAATCCCTTCTCGCCCGACGAGGACGCGATCGAGGACGTGGCCAATTTCACCTATCGCCTGCCGGTCACATCCACGGTCTCGATCGAGATCATCGCGCCCGACGGCGAGCAGCGCTTTCCCTTCATCACCCGCGAAGTGCAGGGGCCGGGCGAGCAGCGCGAAACCTGGTCCGGCCGGCCGGTGGTCGGCGGCGTGCTGCCGGCTGGCGTCTACGCCTACCAGCTCACGGCTGAGGATGGATTGGGCAATCGCGTCGCCAAGCGCGGCGATGTCACCATCATCAGCGCCGGCGTCGGCAAGGCCACCATCCTGGAGGCTCGGATCGCGCCGACCAACATCGAGCTTGGCAATGTGATCACGGTGACGTTCCGGGTCAAAAACACTGGGGCGGTGCCGCTGCGCACCCACGGCCCCGAGTCCGGCTACCGCTACAACACCAACCAGAGCTTCGCCTCGATCGAGGACGAGAAATGGGCGGCTGACAAGGGCGGCGGCTTCTGGCGCGTCGGGCTGGATTGGGAAGGCAACGGCGGCGCCGCCGCGCGCTATCCCTTCCGCTGGGCGCTTTCCGCCAAGCCGCGCGATCAGTGGGCGGCGCCCGGCGAGTACGATCTGCTCATGCCCGGCGAGGAGGTCGAGATCACCGGCAGCGTCCAGATCAAGCAGCGCGAAAACCGCATGACCTTTTTCGTCGGTCTGGCCCACGAGGGCGTCGATTACCCCGAGGACCGCAAGCGCCAAACACTGGTGCTGGTGGATTTCTAGTCCCCGGCGCTGATTCAGGGCTCCGCTGCCCGAATCAGCGCCAATTCCCGCTTGACAAATACAATATGACCGGTTATCTTAGATCCATGCCAAAACCAAATGTGCGCGAAAAACTACTGGCCGCCGGCCTCGAATGCTTGCACGAACACGGCTTCAACGCCACCGGGGTGCAGGATATCACCGAGGCGGCGGGGGTGCCCAAAGGCTCGTTTTACAACCACTTCGCCAGCAAAGAGGCGCTGGGCGTCGAAGCCGTGCGGCGCTATGTCGAGCTGAACACGCAGCGCATGCAGATCCTCGCCGACGCGAGCATCGCGCCGCTGGCCCGCCTGCGCGCCTATTTCGAGAGCCTCGCCGAGACGATCGAGCAGCTGGGCTACCAGCGCGGATGCCTGCTGGGCAATTTCGGCACCGAGCTGGCCAGCCAAAGCCAGCTGATCCGCGAAAGCACTGCGGCTGGCTTGGCCGGCTGGACCGACGCCATCGCCCTCGTCATCCGCGAGGCTCAGGCTGCGGGAGCGGTGCCGGCGCATTTCGCCCCCCAGGCGCTGGCGGGCTTCATCATCAACGCTTGGGAGGGCGCGATCGTCCGCGCCCGGGTCGACCAAAGCCGTGACGCGCTCGACGGTTTCCTGTCCCTCACCTTCGCTAAAATCCTGGCTTAAGCGCTTGCTGCGGCCAGGAGATTTTCTCGATCACTCTAAGACGACCGGTCGTATTATCACAAGGAGCACACCAATGGAGATCAAAAACGCAATCGCTCTCGTCACAGGGGCCAACCGCGGGCTCGGACTGGCCTTCGCCGAAGCGCTGCTGGCGCGGGGAGCGCGCAAAGTTTACGCGGCGGCCCGCGATCCGCGCAGCGTCGGCCTGGCGGGCGTCGAGGCGATCCGGCTGGACGTGACGGACCAGGCGTCGATCGATGAAGCGGCGGCGGCTTTGGGCGACGTGAATCTGATCATCAACAACGCGGGGATCGCCAGCCTGACCAGCTTCCTGGCTGAAGACGGGCTTGAGCAAGCGCGGGCCGAGCTTGAGACCAACTATTTCGGGCCGCTGCGCCTGAGCCGGGCCTTCGCGCCGGCGCTGGCGCGCAACGGCGGCGGGGCGATCATCAACGTGCTCTCGGTGGTGAGCTGGGTCAACATCGGCGGCCTGTCGACCTACAGCGCCTCGAAGGCCGCCGCATGGTCGCTGACCAACGGCCTGCGCGCCGAGCTGCGCGACCACGGCACCCAGGTGCTGGGGCTGCACATGGGCTACGTCGACACCGACATGGCGCGCGGCGTGACAGAGCCCAAATCAGCGCCGGCTGACATCGCCGGCCAAACGCTCGACGCGCTGGAGGCCGGGCTTGACGAAGTGCTGGGCGACGCGGTGACAAAGCAGGTCAAGGCCCGGCTGTCGGCGGAGCATGGGGTGTACCTGAAGCCGAGCGACCTCGCGTTCAGCGGGCTGTTCGGCGAGCATTGATCGGCGGCACGGGATGCCAAACGCTCAGCTCCCGGCGCAAATCCGGGGGCTGAGCGTTTTAGCGCGCCAGGCTTGGCGGCCGATCAATCTCTGCTATGATGGGCGCGACTGTCTTTGCCCAAGGAGGAGCGAACCGATGGTTGAGCGCACCAACGAGGCGTTTGAGTTCGACGAGAAACTGACCGTGGTCGGCGCCAAGCTTGAGCCTGGCGCCAAAGCGCCCGAGTTCGAGCTGGACCTGTTCGATGCGGCAGCCGGGGCCATGCGCAGCGTGCGGCTGAGCGATTCGGCGGGCGCGCCGCGCCTGCTCAACGTCGTCAACTCGGTCGACACGCCGGTCTGCCACGTCGAGACTCGCAAATGGGAGGAGGCGCGGCCGGGGCTGCCGGCGGAGGTGACGGTCTACACGATTAGCATGGACCTGCCGTTCGCCCTGGCGCGTTGGAAAACCAGCGAGGGCATCGGCCATGAGCTGCTCTCCAGCCACAAAAGCGAGCAGTTCGGCGAGGACTACGGCGTGCTGCTCAAGGAGTGGCGGATGCTCCAGCGCGCCGTGTTCGTGATCGACGGCGAGGGCGTCGTGCGCCACGCCGAGTACGTGCCGGACCAGATGCAAGAGCCGGACTACGAGGCGGCCCTGGCCAGCCTGCGCTAAATCCCCCGCGCGGCGGCGGGCGCCCCGGTCCGCCGCCGCGCCAAGACCAGGCGGGCCGCCCAGGGCCGTCCGCTCACAGAAAGCGCATGAACACCTCATTGCCGATCATGCGGCCGCGCGGCGTGAGGCGGACGCCCAGCTCGTCGCGCTCCACCAGCTCCAATTTCATCAAATCAGCCAGCTCGGCGCCGTAGGCCTCGTCAAGCGGGCGGCCGCACCGCTCGGCGAAATGGGCGAAGCCGACGCCGGTCAGCAGGCGCAGGCCCATCATCATCGTCTCGGCCTCCAGGGCGCGCCGGTCAAGCTCGGTAACCTCGGCGACCGGCGGGGCGCCGCGCTCGACGGCGGCGGCGAAGCGCTCCAGCACGCGCTCGTCGGCCCAGCGCAGGCCGCGGCCGTGGGAGTGGGCGCCGGCGCCGCAGCCGAGATAATCGGCGTTGAGCCAGTAGGCGACGTTGTGGCGCGAGGCGTAGGCGGGCAGCGCCGCAGTGGACGACAGCGCCGCGCTGCCGGGCCGGGCCCAGTTGGACACCTCGTACTGCACGTAGCCGGCCTCGCCCATGATCTCCATCGCCCGCTCGTACATCTCGGCCGCCGCGTCATCGCCGGGCACATGGACCTTGCCGGCGGCGACCTGGGCGGCGAGCGGCGTGCCGGGCTCGACGATCAGCGAGTAGAGCGCCAGATGGTCGATCTCCCAGCGCGCCAGCTCGCGCAGGCTGCGCTCCCACTCGGCGACATCCTGGCCGGGCAGGCCGAAAATAAAGTCAAGGTTGATATTCTCGAAGCCGGCGGCGCGGGCGGCCGCGAAGGAGGCGCGGGCCTCGGCGGCGGTGTGGATGCGGCCGAGCACCTTCAGCGTGCGGTCGTTGAGGCTCTGCACGCCCATGCTGATCCGGTTGACGCCCATCGCGCGCAGGCCGCGCAGGTAGGCGCCGTCGAGCACCGTGCCGGGATTGGCCTCGCTGGTGACCTCGGCCCGGTCGAGCGGGATCAGCTCGCCGGCGGCGGCGACAACTTGTTCGAGCAACTCGAGCGGCAGGGCGGTGGGCGTGCCGCCGCCGAGGAAGATCGTCGGCGGCA
>DASWWB010000453.1:0-3305 GCA_036406115.1 Herpetosiphonaceae bacterium | reverse complement strand
GCCGGCGCCGGAACGATCGAATCGCGGCTAGTATACACGGCCGGCGCTCCTCACACGATGTCGAAGTTGGCCATCATCATCATATCTTCGTGCTCCAGATTGTGGCAGTGGCAGACATAGCGCCCCCGGTAGCCCTCGAAGCGCACGATCACCTCCGCCTCCTCGTTGCTGCGCAGGTCGATCGTATCCTTCCAGCCCGCGTCGGTCGGGCGCGGCGGGCCGCCGGCGCGCGACAGCACCTGGAAGCGGCCGAGATGGATGTGGACCGGGTGGTTGACGTTGGTGTGGAGCCGCCAGATTTCGGTGGCGCCGAGCGGCACCTGGGCCTCGCTGTGGGCTGGATCGAAGGTCCGGCCGTTGATGGTCCAGAGCTGGACCCCGTCGCGGGAGACCTGGCGCGCGAAATTCAAGAAGCGCTCGGCGCCGCCGGCGGCCCCCGCCCGGTCAAGCGCGTCGAACGGCGCCAGGCGCTCCGGCACCTGGCTGTCCTCCGTCGCCGCCCGGGCGACGCGGAAGCGCATCACCAGGCCGGGGCCGCCGGCGGCGTTGCGATTGACCAGCGTCACCTCGGAGCCGACCGGATACTGGCCGAAGTCGATCAGCACGTCGAAGCGTTCGGCCTGGGCGATCTCGATCTCGGCGTGGCGCGCCGGGCCGCCAAGCAGCCCTTGGTCGCTGCCGATCTGGACGAAGCTCGCGCCCGCCGGCGCCGGGTCGAGCGCCAGCTTGTAGCGCCGGGCGTTCGAGGCGTTCAGAATCCGGAAGCGGTAGCGGACATTCGCCACCTCCAGCACCGGCCAGGGCGCGCCGTTGACCAGCGTCACGTCGCCCAGCACGCCGTGCATCGCCTCCCTGGACACGCCGGGCGCGCCGTGGAGGCTGGGGTCGAGCGACGGGTAGCGCAAGGAGCCGTCGGCGTTGAAGGAGCGGTCGCAAATCATCAGCGGGATCTCGCGCTCGCCCTTGGGCAGCGGCAGCGCGTCCTCGACCTCGTCGCGGTGAATGTGGAAGCCTGCCAGCCCGCGCCAGACCTGCGGCCCGGTGAAATCCATCCGGTGGTCGTGGTACCAGAGCGTGGCGGCCGGCTGCTCAAGCGGATAGTCGTAGGTCCGCTCGCCCTCGCTCACGGCGCCCCCGCCATGGCCGGCCGCATGGCCGCCCCCGCCGCCGACGGGCAGCACCAGATCGAGCGGGTAGCCGTCGTGCTCGGGCGGGGTTTTGGCGCCATGCAGATGGGTGACCGTCGGCGCCGGCAGCTCGTTGCGGTGCGTCACCACTGCGCGGCGGCCGCGGCGCGATTCGATCGTCGGGCCGGGGAAAATCCCGTTGTAACCCCAGATCTCGGTCAGCAGCCCGGGCAGAATCGCCACCCGGGCCGGGCGCTGGACAATCTCGTAGTAGTCGGCGTCGGCGTCGGAGCGGACCGGGG
Organism: Herpetosiphonaceae bacterium; assembly: GCA_036406115.1. GTDB lineage: Bacteria > Chloroflexota > Chloroflexia > Chloroflexales > Herpetosiphonaceae > DASWWB01. The sequence goes on along the minus strand of DASWWB010000453.1, from coordinate 1,876 downwards.
CCAGCACCGGCGGGATCGGCAGCGGGACCTTGAAGGGCTCAGGCAGCGCGGCGACGCTCGGGAACAGCGTGCCGGTGCTGCCGTCCTGCTTGTTGGGATCGTCGGTGCCGCAGCCGCCCAGGGCGGGCAGCGCCAGGGCGGCGGCGCCTGCCAGGCGCAGCAGTTCGCGGCGGGTCAGCGTTTTCATGGATCAACTCCTTGCGTGCGATGGGCATGGCGATGCCAGCTGGCGGGGCGTGGGCCTGCCGCCAGCGAAAAAAAAGCAACGAACGTCGGTGGTCCGTTGAACGCTCCGCCCGGCGCTTTTGTTGCGCCGCCGCCCGCCGGGCCAATCCTAAAAATCCCTTAAGCTTCGCGCTTGACGGTTGCCGGCTTGTGTGCTACCTTTTGTCAACTCACTGAACTAAAGGCGCCATCCAATCTCGCCATAACCCGCCTTTCGCCACCCTCGCAGCCTCATTTCGCCGGAATCTCCGGACGGTTTGTTACTTGAATAGACTGATCTAGAAGTGGAGTGTTGTATGTCACAGGGACGCAAGCGACTCTCAACGCTGGGCAGCATGCTGATGCTGGGGGCGGCGCTGGCCGGCTGCGGCGGCACTGCTGGGCCGGCCGCCGACAGCGGGGCGACGGGCGCGCCGAGCGCCGAGAAAGTCACGATCACGATCGAGAGCTGGCGCAGCGATGATCAGAAGGTCTGGACCGAGAAAATTATCCCGGTCTTCGAGAAAAGCCACCCGAACATCCACGTCGAGTTCAAGCCGACCGCGCCGACCGAGTACAACGCGGCCCTGAACAGCAAGCTCGAAGCCCAGACCGCCGGCGACATCATCACCTGCCGGCCGTTCGATGTCTCGCTCGGGCTGTTCAAAGCCGGCCACCTGACCGCGCTCAACGACCTGAAGGGCATCGAAAACTTCAGCTCGGTCGCCAAGAGCGCCTGGCAGACCGACGACGGCGCGAGCGTCTTCTGCCTGCCGATGGCCTCGGTCATCCATGGCTTCATCTACAACAAAGACGTGTTCGACAAACTGGGCCTCAAGCCGCCGGCCACCACCGACGAATTCTTCCAGGTGCTGGAGGCGCTGAAAAAAGACGGCACGACCACGCCGCTGGCCCTCGGCACCGCCGAGCAGTGGGAGGCCGCGACCATGGGCTTCCAGAACATCGGCCCTAACCACTGGGGCGGCGAGGACGGGCGCCAGGCGCTGCTCAAGGGCCAGGCCAAGTTCAGCGACAAGCCCTACGTCGACACCTTCGCCGAGCTGGCGCGCTGGAAAGACTACATGCCCGAGGGCTACCAGGCGGTCAAGAACGCCGACGCCCAGACGCTGTTCGCCACCGGCCAGGGCGCGATCTACCCCGCCGGCTCGTGGGACATCTCCTACTTCAATGAGAAGGCCAGCTTCAAGCTCGACGCCTTCAAGCCGCCGGTGGCCAAGGCCGGCGACGCTTGCTACATCAGCGATCACACTGACATCGGCGTGGGCATCAACGCCAAAACCAAGCACCCGGCCGAGACCCGCCAGTTCCTGGAGTGGATGACCACCGCCGAGTTCGCCGATGTCTTCAGCAACTCGCTCTCGGGCTTCTTCAGCCTCTCCAACCATCCCGTCACACTCGGCGACCCGCTGGCCCAGACCTTCGTCAACTGGCGCAAAGAGTGCAAATCGACCATCCGCAACTCCTACCAGATTCTCTCGCGCGGCGAGCCGAACCTGGAGAACGAGCTGTGGCGGCTGAGCGCCGGCGTGCTCGACGGGACGGTCACGCCCGAGCAGGCCGCCCAGGACGCCCAAAAAGGCCTCGACCAGTGGTTCAAGCCCCAGTAAGCCGGCCATCCCGGCGCCGGGCGCGGCCTGCGAGGCCGCGCCCG
>DASWWB010000452.1:0-18680 GCA_036406115.1 Herpetosiphonaceae bacterium | reverse complement strand
CCTGAAGAACGGCAAGCAGGTCTGGAAATATGAGGCCGGGTCGCAGATTGTCTCGTCGCCGGCCCTAGAGGGCGGCAAGATCTACATCGGCAGCGCGGACGGCGTGGTCCACTGCCTGGAGGCCGGCAGCGGCCGGGCGGTCTGGCTGCACAGCTGCGACGGGCCGATCGTCTCGTCGCCGTCGGTGGTCGAAGGCGTGGTCTACATCGGCTCGATGGATCACCACGTCTACGCGCTGAAAGCGTAGGGGAGCCAACCATGAGCTTCTTGCGCAAATTGTTCCGGCGCGGCGCCGACGAGCCGCCCGTCAACCAGCCTGCGGTCGCGGAGCCCGCGCCGGCGGAGGTGGCGGTCGAGCCCGAGCCCGCGCCGCCGATCCAACCGCCGGCGGCGGGGGCGGTCGAGCCTGCGCCTGTCGCCGAGGAGCCGGCCGCGGCGGTGGATCTCGACGGGACCCACGAGCTGGTGCCGACCGCGCCGCTCGCCGTGACGACAATCAATTCCCAGCGCGGCCTGGCGGCCTGGGCCGCCCGCGACCTCGGCCGGGTCCGCCGCAACAACCAGGACAGCGTCTACGCCATGCTGATGAGCGTGCCCGACCGCGAGCATGACCAGCCGATCGGCCTTTTCGTCGTCGCCGACGGCATGGGCGGCCACGAGGGCGGCGAGATCGCTTCGCGCCGGGCGATCGAGACCGTCATGGTCTCGGTCCTGGAGCAGCTGGTGCTGCCGGCGATGGCCGACGAGGAGCCCGGCAGCGCCCTCCAGCTGCTGATGGTCACCGCGCTCCAGGACGCCAACGCCCGGATCTACGCCGAGGCCCGCGAGCGCGGCAGCGACATGGGCACCACCTGCACCGCCGCCCTGCTGCACGGCGGCGGCCTCTACGTGGCCCACGTCGGCGACAGCCGCGCCTATCTGCTGACCGAAAGCGGCGCCCAGATCATCACCGCCGACCACTCGACCGTCGGCAGGCTGATCGCCATGGGCCAGATCCCGCCCGAAGCCGCCCGCGAACATCCGCTGCGCAACCAGCTGTATCGCACCGTGGGCCAGCACCCCGAGGTCCAGGTTGATTTCGTCTACCAGTCGACCGCCGGCGCCAGCCACCTGCTGCTGTGCAGCGACGGGCTCTGGGGCATGATCGACGATGATGAGATCGCCGCCGTTATCGCCGAATCGCCCTGGCCGCAAGACGCCTGCCACCGGCTGATCGCGCGCGCCAATATGGCTGGGGGCGACGACAATATCAGCGCGGTTGTCGTGTCGCTGCCCGTAGAAAGGCCCGGAACATGAGCAATCCCTCCGTTGCCCTGCGGGTCACGCCCGGCCGGCCGGCCCTGGTCCAGAGCGAAGACCCCCAGATCGGCTATTTTTTGATCGAAGCCTCGCCCGCCGGCATCCCCGACACCGGCATGGACGTGCCGCTCAACCTGTGCATGGTGCTGGACCGCAGCTCCTCGATGCGCGGCGAGCGGCTCTACCAGGTCAAAGAGGCCTGCAACCATATCGTCGGCGATCTCGGCCGCCAAGATTATTTCTCGGTCGTGGCCTTCAACGATCGCGCCGAAGTCGTGGTGCCCTGCCAGCGCCCCGGCGACAAGGAGCAGATCAAGCGGGCGATCGGCATGGTCGAGGCCCGCGGCGGCACTGAGATGGCCACCGGCATGCAGCTTGGCGTCCAGGAGATCGCCCGGCCGATCATGTCCCGCGGCGTGAGCAGGATGATCCTGCTGACCGACGGCCGCACCTACGGCGACGAAAGCCGCTGCGTCGACATCGCCCGCCGCGCCCAGGCCAAGGGCATCGGCATCACGGCGCTCGGCGTCGGCGATGAGTGGAACGAAGACCTGCTGGAGACGATCGCGGCCTCCGAGAACAGCCGCACCGAGTACATCACCAGCGCCCAGCAGATCTTCACCGTCTTCGCCGACGAGCTGAAGCGCCTCCACAACGTCGTCGCCCAGCGCGTCGAGCTGCGGCTGCACATGCGCCCGGGGATGGAAATCCGCTCGCTCTACCGCGTGCGGCCCTTCCTCTCGCCGCTCGCGCCCCAGCAGCCGAGCGAGACGCTGTGGAAAGCGCCGCTCGGCGAGTGGACCGGCCGCGACGACCAGGTGTTCCTGCTGGAGGTGGTGCTGCCGCCCATGCCGCCCGGCCCGCAGACGCTGATGCGCGTCGAGCTGAGCTACGAGATCCCCAGCATCGACAACAAGCCGTTCCAGTCGCATCTCGACATCCAGCTGCCGGTCAAGCCCGCCGACCAGATCAAGCCCGATGTCGACGGGGTGGTGAAGCACTGGCTGGAGCGCACCGTCGCCTACCGCCTCCAGTCCTCGGCCTGGGAGCAGGTCGAGCAGGGCAATATCGAAGACGCGACCAAGAAGCTGCGCATGGCCGGCACCCGCCTGTTGGAGGCCGGCCAGACCGAGCTGGCCCAGACCGTCCAGGACGAGGCGACCCGGCTGCTGCGCTCGGGCTCGGCCAGCGACGAGGGCCGCAAGCGGATCAAATACGGCACCCGCGGCTTGGTCGCTGCTGAGCGCGAAAAGCTCTCAGGGGAGTAGCCATTATGATTGTCTGCCCATCCTGTCACACGCAAAACATGGATGGAACCTTTTTCTGCACGGACTGCGGCTCGTCGTTCCTGCCCTCGCGGCTGCGCGACACGACCGCCTCGCTCGGCGTGCCGGCGGCCACCGCCAGTGCGCCCGTTTTCGCGCCGGCGCCGATCGTGGTGCCGGCCCCCGACACCAGCGGCCCGACGCTGCGGGTGGTCATCCTCAACAGCGGCCGCAAGCTCGGCTTCAACACCACCCAGCCCATCCTGATCGGCCGCCAGGATACCGCCCGCTCCTTCCATCCCGATATCGATCTGTCGACCGACGGCGGGCTCGACGCCGGCGTCTCGCGCCGCCACGCCCGGATCACGATGAACGAAAGCGTCTGCTTCATCGAGGATCTGAACAGCTCGAACGGGACGTATGTCAATAAAATCCAGGTCGCGCCGGGCAAGCCCAAGCAAATCCAGCACGGCGATGAGATCCGCATGGGCAATATTTTGATCAGGATTGAGATCACCAGCAATTAGGAGTCACGACCATGGCCAAAACCGTCATTTTGCACTTGTCCGGCGAAGATCCGGTGGTGGCGGAGATGGAGGGGGAGCCCAACCCCAGCGATATGTTCATCAGAGTCACGAATTTGCGGCGGCGCGACGGCAAGGATGTCGCCTACCTGGCGGCCGGCGTGCAGTCGGTGATTTATCCCTGGCATCGCGTGACCTTTATCGAGATGATGGTCACCGAAGAGGAGCGCGGCGAGGTCATCGACTTCTTCCGGCGCGACTGATTCCTGGCCCCGCAGGCGGTGCTTGACAAATTGTTATTCGGCTCCAGGGCTGTGGTATAATGCGCCCGGCTAGGCCGGGCCGTAGCGCAGCCCTCCTGATTGGCTTGAGTGACGCACTGTCCTGGTTCGACGGGATATGCTCATGTCCCGACCGGCGTTCTGGTCGGGACATTTTATGGATTGACAAGGTTGGTTATGGCGGATAAGGGAAGTCAGCTAGGGTTGTATCTGCGCGAAGCACGCGAGGCGCGGGGGATTTCCCTCGCCCAGGCAGCCACCGAAACACGCATTCTCCAACGCTATCTTGTCGCGCTCGAAGACGGGGCCTACCAACACCTGCCCGGCGATGTCTACGCCCGGGGGTTCATTCGCAACTACGCTCACTATCTCCAGCTGCCCGCCGAGGAGATGATCGAGCTCTACCGCGGCGAGCGCGGCGCGACCGACCAGATCAAGGTCGTGCCCGCCGCCCGCCCGCCGCGCACCCGCTCGGTGCTGGTCCCGCCAGCCTGGGCGGTCTTTGTGGTGATGCTGGCCTTGGTGGTGGTGGGCTACGTCGTCCTCAACCTGCTCGGCCTGACCAACAACAAGGAGCTGATCGCCGGCGCGACTGAGACGCCGACGGTCACGACGCCCCAGCCGCTGCCCTCGCCCACTGTCACGCCGACCACCGCCGACGGCTCGACCGCCGTGCCGACATCCGGCGCGCCGACCCAGCCCACCGCCGCTGTCACGCCCACGCTCACGGCGCCGGTCGTGGTCTCCATCCGCATCACCGGCCAGTCCTGGATGCAGGTGTTCGTCGATGGCGTCGATCAGAATATCAATACCATCAAAGGCACGGATTGGGGCGTGCCGGTCTTCACCGCCCAGCGCGAGATCCGGGTCAAGGCCGGCAACGCGGGCGCCGTCGAGGTGTCCTACAACAACCGGCCCTTCGAGTTCATCGGCGCGCCCGGCGCGGTGGTGACCAAGACCTATACCCCCGCCAGTGATTAGAGGAGGAAGGCATGCCCGCCGAATCCACGTTCGATATTGTCTCCGAGTTCGACCGCCAGGAGCTGGTCAACGCCCTTGATCAGACGCGCCGCGATGTCGGCACCCGCTATGATCTCAAGGACACCAAGACCGAGATCACGCTCGGCGAGCAGGACATCACGATCCTGACCGACAGCGAGATGACGCTCACCGCCGTCCGCGACATCCTGGAAAGCAAAGCGATCCGCCGCGGCCTGTCGGTCAAGATTTTCGATTACGGCAAGCCCGAGGAGGCCGGCGGCATGCGCGTCCGCCAGCTGATCAAGCTCCAGAAGGGCATCGCCGACGAGATCGCCAAGAAGATCCAGAAGCTGATCAAAGCCGAGCACCCCAAGGTCCAAGCCCGCATCCAGGGCGACGCGCTGCGGGTCGGCTCCAAAAGCCGCGACGATCTCCAGGCGGTCCAGGCCACGCTGCGCGCCCATCAGGATGATTTTCCCGTCCCGCTCCAGTTCAACAACTATCGTTAGAAAGAACCGAGGACTCCGGTCCGCCCGCAATGAAATACCATATCATCACCCTGGGATGCCCCAAAAACACCGTTGACAGCGAAGGCATGCACGGCATTCTCTCCCGCGAAGGCTATGTCGCCGTCGCGGAGGCGGATGCCGCCGACGTTGTGATTGTCAATACCTGCTCCTTCATCGCCGCCGCCCGCGACGAAACCCTCGGCGTGCTCCAGGACCTGGGGGCCAAGAAAGGCCCCGGCCAGCGCCTGATCGCCGCCGGCTGCATGGCCGAGAGCCACGGCGACCTGGTGCGCGAGCGCGTGCCGGCGGTCGACGCGACCCTCAGCACCAAAGAGTGGATGCGAATCGGCCAGGTGGTCGGCGGCCTCAATGGAGCGCCCGACGCGCCAGCCGCCCCGTCGCTCGGCATCCCGCTGTTCGGTGGCCCGTCGCTCGGCGTCCCGCTGGCCCCGTCCGCTCCCGCCCTCGATCTTGGCATCCCGCTGGCCCCGGCCTCCCCCGCGGCGCCCGCGCTCGATCTGGGCCTGGCGCTCACCCCGGCGGCGACCGGCGACACGCTCGGCTCCTACGGCGACTGGCGCACCACGGCGATCAAGCGCCACAGCGGCGGCCCGTCAGCCTATCTCAAAATCTCCGACGGCTGCAATTTGCGCTGCGCCTTCTGCACGATCCCGTCGTTCAAGGGCGACATGCGCTCCAAGCCGATGGGCGCGATCCTGGGCGAGGCCCGCGAGCTGGTCGAGCAGGGCGTGCAGGAGATTATCCTGGTCGCCCAGCACCTGACCGACTACGGCCGCGACTTGGGCCTCAAGCACGACGGGCTGGCCACGCTGCTCGACGAGCTGGCTCAGGTGGTGCCGCAGGACCGCTGGCTGCGCCTGATGTACGCCTATCCTCAGTCGATCACGCCGGGGCTGATCGAGACGATGGCCCGCCACCCGCAGATCTGCGCCTACCTCGACATGCCGCTCCAGCACGCCCATCCGGCCACGCTGCGCCGCATGCGCCGCCCGCCGGACGCCGACAAGACCCGCGCGATCATCACGGATCTGCGCGCAGCCATGCCCGATCTCGCCATCCGCACGACCTTCATCGTCGGTTATCCCGGCGAGACTCGCGAGGAGTTCGGGGCGCTGCTGGCGTTCCTGGAAGACATGCAGTTCGATCGGGTGGGGATGTTCCGCTACTCGCTGGAGCCGGGCACGCCTGCCGGCGCGCTGCCGGATCAGGTCAGCGAGCGGGTCAAGGAGCGGCGCTGGCACGAGGCGATGGGCGTCCAGCAGGCGATTTCAGCCGCCCGCACGGCCCGCTGGCAAGGCCGGACGCTGCGCATGCTGGTGGAGGGCACCGGCGAGGACGAGCGGGGCCAGCCGATCGTGGTCGGCCGCTCGTTCCGCGACGCGCCCGAGGTCGACGGCCTGGTCTTCGCCTATGGCGCGGCGCCAGTCGGCCAATTCGCCACGGTGCGGGTCACGCGGACCACGGAGTACGATCTGTGGGGGGCGGTGGAAGATTAATCGACGGAGCCGGGGCAGAGGGGCGCGCGAGGCGCCCCTGCCGGATCTTAGGCGCGGGCGAAGCGGTTCTGCGCTTCGCGGCTCAGCCGCTTGAGCTGCGACGGATCGTTGCGCGCCAGATAATCGATCACATATTCGATGGTGATGTCGGTGAAGTCGTCGAGCAAGCCGTCGAGCACCTGGCGGACGAAGGTGTGGACAAACTCAGTCTCGCTGATGGCGGGGCGGTAGACGTAGGCCAGGCCGTCGCGGGTGCGATGCAGGATGCCTTTCTCGGCGAGGCGGCTCATGGTCGTCATGACGGTGGTGTAGGCGATGTCGCGGCGCTCTTGCAGCACGCGGTGGATCTTCTTGACGGTCCCTTGCTGCTCTTTCCAAAGCAGTTCCATGATTTCGGTCTCGAGCGGGCCGAGAACCTTGACGAGACCATCCTGGGTGGGGCTGAAGCGGAAGCGCATTTTGAGGGCCATGATCGCGTCTCCTTTCGACGGTCGCGGCGCGAGGTCCGCGCCGTTCGGTGTTGTATGCGCATCAGTCTACTATCCGGCGACGAAGCCTTCTAGACGAGCAGATTACGGCTGGATTACGAGGAGCCCCGTATGACAATCAATCGCTCAGCCGACGCGCTGCGCCAGGCGATGCAGGCGCCATTCCCCGCGCACGACGCGGAGGTGGCCCAGTTTTATCAGCTCCAGGAGTACCATCTGGGCTGGCGCGACGAACAGCTGCGCCTCCACGACGCCGACGGCGGCAAGCTGCTGCGGCCGCATTTCTGCCTGCTGGCCTGCCAGGCCGTCGGCGGCGCGCCCGAGCAGGCCCTGCCGCTGGCAGCCGCCATCCAGCTGCTCCACGATTTCACCCTGGTCCACGATGACATCGAGGACCGCAGCCCGACCCGCCGCGGCCGGCCGACGGTCTGGAGCCAGGTCGGCGTGCCGCTGGCGATCAACGTCGGCGACGGGATGTTCGCCCTCGCCCAGCTGGCCCTGCTCCGCCTGGCCGACGCTGGCGTCCCCGGCGACGTGGTGGTCGAGATCGCCCGCTCATTCAATCAGACGACGCTGCGGATCTGCGAGGGCCAGCACCTGGACATCGGCTTCGAGGATCGGCTGGATATCAGCGAGGCCGATTATCTGGCGATGATCAGCCGCAAGACCGCCGCGCTGATCGCCGCCGCCTTCGGCCTGGGCGCCATCCTCGGCCAGGGCAGCTCGGCCCAGACCAAGGCGCTCTACGATTTCGGCGAGGCGCTGGGCCTGGCTTTCCAGATCGAGGACGATATCCTCGGCATCTGGGGCGATCCGGCGCTGACCGGCAAGCCGGCCGCCCACGATATCTGGAGCCGCAAAAAGAGCCTGCCGATCATCAGGGCGCTGGCCTCGGCCGAGCCCGATGATGTGGCGGCGCTGGAGCGCGTCTATCGCCAGCCCGAGCTAAGCGCGGACGATGTGGCGGCGGTGCTGGCCATCCTGGATCGCGCCGGCTCGCAGGGCTACACCGCCGGCGTCGCCCGCTTCTATCACGACGAGGCGCTGGCCGCGCTCGGCAGGATCGAGGGCGGCGAGGCGGCGGCGCTGGGCGAGCTGCGGGCGCTCACCTCCCAGCTGCTGGGCCGGGTCAAATAGTGCGGGTGCTGCTGCTGTCGGCCGAATATCCGCCAGGACGCGGCGGCGTCGGCGATTACACCCGCCAGCTCGGGCGGACCCTGCTCGCCCAAGGGATCGAGGCGGCGGTCCTGACCGGCAAAAGCGAGCTGCCGGCGCCTGACGAGCCCGGCGATCCGCCGGCGCTGCGCCAGGTCCGCTCCTGGGGCCGCCGGCTGCGGGCCGACGCTGCGGCGGCGCTGGCGGACTGGGGCGCCGATCTGCTCCACATCCAGTACCAGACCGGGGCCTATGGCATGAACCCGGCGGTCAATCTGCTCCCCACGAGGATCGATCTGCCGACGGTCGTCACGCTGCACGATTTGCGCATGCCCTACCTGGCGCCCAAAGTGGCGCCGCTGCGCCGCTATGTCACCAGGCTGCTGGTCGAAAGCGCCGGCGCCGTGATCGTCACCAATCAGGAGGACGCCGCCCGCCTCTCCGGCGAAAGCTCCAGCGACCCCGACCCTGACATCTACACGCTGACCAAGCCGCTCTACCCCGCGCCGGTGCTGATTCCGATCGGCTCCAACATCGCCCGGCGCCAGGGCGTCGACCGGGCGGCGGTGCGCGCCGGCCTGGGCGTCCCCGCCGATGCCACGCTGGTCGCCTACTTCGGGCTGATCAGCCGCTCCAAGGGCGTGGCGACGCTGATCGAGGCCTTGGCCGCGCTGCCTGAGTCCGTCCGCCTGCTGATTGTCGGCGGCGCGGCGACGACGGCCGAGGACAGCGCCTACAAAGACCAGATCGACCAGCAGATCGATCAGCTCGGCTTGCATGAGCGCATTGTCTGGACCGGCCACGTGCCCGACGACGAGGTCTCGGCTTTTCTGCAAAGCGCCGACCTGATGGCGCTGCCGTTCGCCGACGGCGCCTCGTACCGGCGCGGCAGCCTGCTGGCCGCGCTCAGCCACTGGCTGCCGACCGTCACGACGACGCCGTCGGTCACGCTCTCGCCGGTGCTGCGCGACGGCCGCGAGGCCCTGCTGGTGGCGCCGGGCGACAGTGCCGCGCTGGCCGGGGCGATCTTGCGCGCCAGCCAGGACCAACAGCTGCGCGAGCGGCTGGCCCAGGCCGGCGGCGCGGTGGCCGCCCGTTTCAACTGGGACGCGATCGGCGCCGCGCACCGCGCAGTCTACGACAGCGTATGTTCGAAACGCTGAGCCAGGCTTTCGCCGATTCGATCCGGCTGCTCCAGGGCAATGTCTACTGGCTGGTGGCCGGCTACCTGCTGCTGAGCGAGTTCGGCACGCCCATCCCGCTGCCGGGCTTTATGGTGCTGGTCGCCGGCGGCTACCTGGTCGGCTCAGCGGGCCAGCTGCCGCTGCCGCTGATGGCGCTGGCGGTGGTGGCGCTGCTGCCCGGCGCGGCGACGCTCTACTGGGTCGGGCGCCGGGGCGGCCAGCCGCTGCTGGACCGGCTCGGGCCGCGCCTGGGCCTGCGCCCCGAGCGCCGGGCGCAGATCGAGGCTTGGCTGAGCAAGCGGGTGGTGGCGACGCTGGTCGTGGTGCGGCTGCTGCCGATCGTGCGGGTGTCGACCAGCCTGCTGCCGGGCGCGATCGGCGTCCCCTGGCCGCGCTACGCGCTGGGCATGGGCTGCGCGCTGGTCGCCTGGGTGGCGTTTTATGTCGGCGCCGGCTACGGATTGGCCCGCTGGGGCTCGGCCGGCCTGATCGCGTTGCCGGCGCTGCTCGCCGGCCTGGGGCTGCTCGCCTGGCTTTGGCGGCGGCTGCGGCCCGCCGATCGCGCCGCGCCGTCTGTCGATTGAACCCCGGCGCTCCGGCGCTCGCGGGCGATGAGGTTGATCATGCGCATATCTCGACTTTTCCATCTTCTGGCGCTGCTCGGGCTGCTGGCGGCCTGTAGCCGCGGCGGCGATCCTGCGGTGACCGACCCGACGCCGGCGCCGAGAATCGAAGTGCCCCAAGGCGGCACGCTCACCATCCGCCTCGGCCAGGAGCCTGGCCCGCTGCGGCCCTGGGCGCCGGCCTCGCGCGAGGAGGAGCAGATGGTCGGCTTGCTCTACCGCGGCCTGACCCGCCTCGACGCCGATTTGGCGCCCCAGCCGGACATCGCGACCGCATGGCAGAGCGATGTGAGCGGCCGCGTGCTGACCATGACCTTGCGCACCGACCTCCGCTGGCACGACGGCGAGCCGCTCACCGCCGCCGACGTGCGCTGGACCCTCACCACGCTGCAAGCCTTCACCCCGACCACCACGCTGCTGGCCGATCTGCGCCAGGTTGTCAGCGCGGTCGAGACGCCGCTCTCCGATACGCTGGTGCTCCATCTCAACGAGCCCTACGCCCCGCTGCTGGCTGAGCTGAGCACGCCCATCCTGCCCCAGCACCTGTTCGGCTCGCGGCCGGCCGAGGAGATCGCCGGCGTCGATTTCTGGGAGCAGGCCGTCGGCAGCGGCCCGTTCCGCTTCGAGAAGCGCGAGCCGGGCAGCGCGATCTCGTTCGTGCGCAACACCCGCTATCCCGAGGGCGCGCCGCACCTGGACCGGGTCGCCTTCGTCGTGGCGCCGGATCCCGAGATCGCGGCGCAGGCGCTGGGCGCCGGCGATCTGCTGGCCGCCGAGCTATCCTGGGCGGTGACCGAGCCGCTGTCGCGCACCGAGCAGGCGGCGCTGCGGGTCGGCGCCTATCCCGAGAACGGCTACTACTACTTGGCCTTCAATCTGCGCGAAGGGCGGCTGTTCAGCGACAGCAGGGTGCGCGCCGCCCTGGCCGCCGCGCTGCCGCTGCCGGCGATCGCCGGGATCGCCGGGCCGCAGGCCATGCCGATCTGGAACGATCATCTGCCCGGCACCTGGGCGGCGCCGGCGGCGCTCCCCGAGTCCGCCACCGCCAGCGAGGGCCGTGAGTCGGCCAAGGCCCTGCTCGCTCAGGCCGGATGGGTCCTGCCGCCCGGCGAGGCGATCCGCGCCTCCAACGGGCTGACGCTCTCGGCGGCGCTCTACGTGCGCGGCGATGACGCGCGGCGGGTCGAGGTGGCGGAGCGGATCGCCAGCGCCGCCGCGACGATCGGCATCGATCTGCGCGTGACGCCGGGCGATTTCGAGAGCGTGATCAAGCCCAAGCTGGCGCCGCCGTTCGATTTCGAGATCGCCCTGATGAGCTGGGGCAACAGCCGGGTCCGGCCCGACGGCCCGTCCTACGCCGCCTACGACCCCGACAATTTCGCGCTGTTCCACGCCAGTCAGATCTACCAGGGCGTGGCCGACGCCCGGCCGGGGCTGCGCAACTACGTGGGCTTCGCCAACACCAGCTTCGATAATCTCTCCACCGCCGCCCGCTCGCTCTACGATCTGGGCCGGCGGCGCGAGCTGTACCAGCAGACCGCTGAGATTTTGATGCGCGAGCGGCCCTATATTTTCCTGTGGGCCGATCGAGTGCCCGTCGCGCTCAGCCGCTCCCTCAAATCAACCCAGGGCGAGATCCGCCTGGACACGCCCAACTGGCTGAGCGGCGTCGAGCATTGGTACATCGAGCGGTAGCTGCGGGCTATCGGCTGTCAGCTATCGGCTATCAGGGCCCGGCTTCGAGGCTGCGAGGCATGAGGGATTGCATACCAGGCCCCAGGACTGGACCTGACAGCTGATAGCCGACAGCTGATAGCTAATAGCCCGTAGTTTCCCCGCCTGGCGGAATCCCAATGCGCTGGCTGCCGAGCTATGCTATAGTTGACGCGAACCCTTCAACACGCCAGGGGATGCCGATGCTATTTCTGATGTTAAATATCCTCAGGCTCATGCTTCAGGCTGCGATTGCGGCGGTGGTTGTCGCCCGCTCATGGAGCTATCGCCCCGCGAAGCTGTTTGTCTTCTACACAGCTTCCGTCTCGCTTCTCAGCACATGTGTCTTTCTCAGCCACTTCACCCAGCTCCCGCTATCCGATCCGGCGATTTATTGGCTCGCGGCTGCCTATTCGCTCGGCCAATCCCTGTATCTGACCTCCTTTTTGCTGGTTATGAGCTCGCTGTGCCTGCCGGAGTGGTGGGAGGGCGACCGGCCGGTCATCCGCTGGGTGGCGCTGCCCTATGGATTGATAACCGGCCTGATCCTGCTTGACGGCGCTACGCCCTTGAACGCGTTGCTGGCAGGGCCGGAAATCGGCGAGCTGAGCTACCGCCTGGCGCTTGTTCCGTGGGCGCGGCTCCCCTTGATCGGGCTGGTGACTGCTGGCATGCTGGTTGTGATCGGCGTGTTGGCGGCCGGGTATCGGCGGCGCCAAAAACTGCGCCCGCTGCTGATTATCGTCGGGGCCTCGGTGGTGCTTTCCTCGGTGCTGGGCCGGGGATTGGGCTGGCTCGGGGTGCCGGAGGCTAGCCGCTACATCGAATTGTTTCAAACACTGCCGACGCTGCTGGCGCTGGCGTTCGCCGTCCTGCGCGGCCAGCAGTTCGAGGCCAAGCGGGTGGCGCTGGACCTGGCGCTGGAGTCGCTGGGCGAGGCGGTGGCGGTGCTGGACCGCAAGGGCGAGGCGCTGTACGCCAATCCGCGGGCCGGCATGCTCGGCCTTGAGCAGGGCGGCCCGCTGCGGGCCGGCATGGAGCGTGCCGGCGTGGCGCCTGACGATATCGCCCGGCTGGAGGCGCTGATCGGCGAGGCCGCAAGCTCCCGGGACATCATGCTGGCGATCGGCAGCCCGACGCGGCTGATCTCAGTGGAGCTGGCGACAGTGGCCGACGCCGACCGCCAGGCCCAGGGCACGCTGCTGCTGGCCCGCGACGTGACCGAGGCGGAGCAGCGCTCGGCCCTGCTGTCCCGCGAGCGGACCCGGCTGGCCGATACGGTCAGCCAGCTCCAGGCCGAGCAACTCCAGCGCTCCGAGCTGGCGGCGACGCTCCAGGCGCTCAACCTGCCGGTCATCCCGGTGCTGGAGGGCGTGCTGGTGCTGCCGGTGATCGGCTCCTTCGACGCCGAGCGCACCGACGAGTTCCTCTCGGTCCTGCTGCGCGGCATCGAGCGCGAGCGCGCCCGCCTGGTGCTGATCGACGTGACTGGCATGACGTTGCTCGACCCCGCCGGCGCCCAGGGCCTGCTGCGCGGCGTGCGCGCCGCCGAGCTGCTGGGCGCCCGCTCCGTGCTGGTCGGCGTCCGGCCCGAGCTGGCCCAGTCGTTGGTCGGCCTCAACGCGCCGCTCGCCGACCTCCAGACCGCCGCCACGCTCCAACAGGCGGTGCGCCAGGAGCTGATGCGGCAAGTTTAGGGATCAGGGGGCAGGGGGCAGGGGGCAGGGATCAGGGGTCAGGACGGCTGGGACGGCTGGCGGGCGTTGCCCGGCGTTGGCGGGCGCCAAGGACCGCGGCTTGGAGATTGGGAGATTGATGCGAGGGCGGATCGATTGGCTCGTCTGCCCTGACCCCTGCCCCCTGATCCCTGATCCCCAGCGAGCAACGTGAGCGCACCCCCTGATCCTCGGCGCCCGCGTGGAAGAGATCGTGCTATACTGGCCCTTGGCTGCGGCCCCGACCGCCGCGCCCCCCGCTCCCACGCCGAAGCAGCCCCGGAAAACCGCGCAGATCGGCCTGGCGCGCGCATGCTGCGGCCTGCGCAGCACGCTGGCGCCGCGGAGGTTGTGAATGAAAGCGATCCTCATGGCAGGCGGCGAGGGCTCGCGACTGCGCCCGCTGACGATCAGCCGCCCCAAGCCGATGGTGCCGATCATCGATCGGCCGGTGATGGGCCATATTATCGAGCTGCTCAAGCGCCACGGCATCACCGAAATCGTGATCACGGTCCAATACCTGGCCAATATCATCCAGGATTTCTTCGGCGACGGCTCGGCCTACGACGTGCATATCTCCTACTCCGTCGAGGAGCTGCCGCTCGGCACCGCCGGCTCGGTCAAATACGCCGCCCGGCTGCTTGACGACGAGCCGTTCATGGTGATCTCCGGCGACGCCCTGACCGACTTCGACCTGGGCGCGATCATCGCCGCCCACGAGAGCAAAAAGGCCGCCGCCACCCTCACCCTGACCCGCGTCCACAACCCGCTTGAGTACGGCGTCGTGATCACCGGCGACGACGGCCGCATCCGCCAGTTCTTGGAGAAGCCCTCGTGGGGCGAGGTGTTCTCCGACACGGTGAACACCGGCATCTATATCCTCGATCCGTCGGTGCTTGACGATATCCCGCTCGGCGAGCCCTGCGATTTCTCCAAAGATCTGTTCCCCGCCCTGCTGCGGCGCGGCGAGCCGCTCTACGGCTACATCGCCGAGGGCTACTGGACAGATGTCGGCAACATCGAGGCCTACATCCGGGCCTGCGGCGACTACCTGTCCGGCGAGGTCGATCTGCCGCGGCTGGGCGTGCAGCAGGGCGACGGGATCTGGATCGAGGGCGAGGTGGAGATCGCGCCCGACGTGGAGCTGCGCGGGCCGATCTTCCTCGGCCACGGCGTCAAAATCAAGAGCGGGGCGATGATCCACGGTCCCTCGGTGGTGCGCGACTACACGATCATCGACGCGCGGGCGACTGTCGACCGCTCGATTATCTGGCGCAACTCCTACATCGGCGAGCGGGCCGAGCTGCGCGGGGCGATTGTCTGCAAGCAGTGCAATGTGAAAAGCCGCTCGCTGCTGTTTGAGGGCGTGGTCGTCGCCGATGGCACGGTGATCAACTCGGGCGCGGTGATCCAGCCCAACGTCAAGATCTGGCCGTCCAAGGAGGTCGAGGAGGGCGCGACCGTCAGCGCCTCGATCATCTGGGGCGCCCAGGGGCGGCGGGTGCTGTTCGGGCGCTATGGCATCACCGGTTTGGTCAATATTGATCTGACCCCTGAGTTCTGCGCCAAGCTCGGCGCGGCCTACGGCGCCATCTTGCCCAAGGGCGCGATGGTGACGATCAACCGCGACGCCCACTACACGCCGCGCATGCTCAAGCGCGCGCTGGTGGCCGGGCTGCCCTCCGCCGGCATCAACGTGCTGGACCTGCACCGCGTGCCGCTGCCGGTCGCCCGCTACATGACCTACGCGGTCGGCGCCGCCGGCGGCATCCACGTCCGCCTTTCCCCGCTGGACAACCGGGTCGTCGATATCAAATTCTTCAATAACCAGGGCCTCGATCTGGACACCGAGACCGAGCGCAAGATCGAGAACACCTATTTCCGCGAGGACTACCGCCGGGTCTATCTCGATGAGATCGGCCGCATCATCACCGAGTCCAACGGGACGGAAAAGGTGTATGTCGAGGCCTTCGAGCGCGCCCTCCACCCCGAGGCGCTCCAGACGATCGGCGCCCATTTCAGCCTGGTCGTCGACTACGCCAACTCCAACGCCCCGCCCCTGCTCGGCGCGATCCTCCGCCGCATGAACGTTGACGTGGTCGAGCTGAACGCCAATCCCGACGAGGACCGGCTGTTCCAGACCGCCGAGCAGTTCCAGGCCGGCATGCAGCGGCTGGCGGCGATCGTGCCGGTGATGAACGCCGACCTCGGCGTGCGGCTCGACTCCGGCTCCGAGCGGATTTTCGTCGTCGACGACACCGGCCACCGGCTGAGCGATGTGGAGCTGCTGGCGGCGCTCACGGTGCTGATCATGGAGGCCAATCCGGGGGCGGCGGTGGCGGTGCCGGTGACCGCGCCCCGCTCGTTCGACCGGCTGGCCGAGCGCCACGGCGGCACGATCAAGCGCACCAAGACGGCGCTCAGCGCCCTGATGCAGCAGGCGGCCCGCTGCAAGGAGCTGAAGCTGCTGGGCGACGGCGCCGGCAGCCTGATTTTCCCCCAGTTCTATCCGGTCTCCGACGGGCTGTTCGCGATCGTCAAGCTGATGGAGCTGCTGGCCCGCGCCGATATGCGCCTCTCGGAGATCCGCCGCTCGCTGCCGCGCTCGACGATGGATCAGACCAAGGTGCCCTGCCGCTGGGAAAACAAGGGCAAGGTGATGCGCATCCTCAACGAGCAGTACGCCGAGCGCGGCTCCGAGCACATCGACGGGATCAAGATCGAGCTCGGCCCCGAGTGGGTGCTGATCCTGCCCGATCCCGACGGCCCCTTCATTCACGTCATCGCCGAGGGCACCACCGCCGAACAGGCCCAGGTGCTGACCGAGAAGTACGCAGGGCTGGTGATGGGCTTGCAATGACGGGGCAGTCGTCAGCTAGCAGTCGCCAGTCGTCAGGGGAGTTGCCAGCCGCCGAGATTGGATCGATACTCCCTGACGACTGACAGCTGACGACTGACGACTGATTCTCGACAGGCCGCCCCGCCCGTGCTAAAATGATCGCAGCCTCCGACCGTTTGGCGGAGAGCGCTGGTTGGTCCGTCTGTTCCGTTTAAATACCACTTGGATCATCGAAGACCGAGATGGTTACTCGCATCAATGTTTGATGCTTGATTCCCGCATTCCTCGGCCCTCACGATTCGTGGTGCCGGGGTTTTTGCATGACGCCACATTTCTCAATCGGAATCATCGGCGCGGGGCGGGTCGGCGGGTCGCTGGCCCGGGCGCTGGCCGGGGCTGATTGGCCGCTCGCCGGCGTCGCCAGCCGCTCCCGGGCCGCCGCCGAACAGCTCGCTGCCGAAACCGGCGCCCCGGTCATGTCTGCCGGCGAGCTGCTGGCGCTGGCCGATCTCGCTGTGCTGGCCGTCCCCGACGATGCGCTGGCCGGGCTGGCCGCCGACCTCGCCGCCGGGCTCCCTGCCGCGCCGCGCGCCGCCGTCCACTGCTCCGGCGCCCTCTCGCTGGAGCCGCTGGCCCCGCTCGCCGAGCGCGGCTGGCTGGTCGGCGGGTTCCATCCGCTCCAATCCTTCCCCACCGCCGAAACGCCCGTCCAGCCCGGCATCACCTGGGGCATCGAGGCCGCGCCGCCGCTGCGCGAGCAGCTGATCGGCCTGGCGGCGGCCCTGGGCGGCGCGCCGCTGCTCCTGCGCCCCGGCGACAAGACGCTCTACCACGCGGCGGCGGTGGTCGCCTGCAACTACGCGCTGACGCTGGCCCAGGCGGCGGTCGATTTGCTCGGGCTGTGCGAGATTCCGCCGGCCGAGGCGCTGGCGGCGCTGCTGCCGCTGTTGCGCGGCAACCTGGCGGCGCTGGAGCTGATCGGCCTGCCCGGCGCCCTCACCGGCCCGCTGGCCCGGGGCGACGCCGGCACTGTCGCCCGCCATCTCACTGATCTCGACCGGCGCGCCCCCGCGATCGCCGCGCTCTACCGCACGCTCGGCCGGGCCACGCTGCCCATGGCCGGCGCTCGCGGCCTGGATCCCGCCCGTCTTCAGGTGTTGGCAACCCTTTTAGCCCAGGAGGCCCCCGATGCGTCTGTCGATCAATGAGATTGCGAAGCTGAAAACCAAGCGCGAGCGGATCGTGATGATCACGGCCTACGACTACACCTCGGCCCAGATCGTCGACCGTGCCGAGATCCCGCTGATCCTGGTCGGCGATTCGCTGGGGATGGTCGTGCTCGGCCACTCCACCACCGTGCCCGTCACCCTCGATGAGATGATCCACCATATCCGGGCGGTGGTGCGCGGCTCGCAGCGCTCGCTGGTGGTCGGCGATCTGCCGTTCCTGACCTACGCCACGCCCGAGCAGGCGCTCCGCAGCGCCGGCCGCTGCCTTCAGGAGGCCGGCTGCCAGGCGGTCAAGCTGGAGGGCGGCCAGGAGATCGCGCCGACGGTCGAGCGGCTGGTGCGGGCCGGCGTGCCGGTGATGGGCCACCTCGGCTTCACGCCGCAGTCGGTCAACCAGATCGGCATGCGGGTCCAGGGCAAGCAGGCCGACCACGCCCGCCGGCTGATCGAGGACGCGCTGGCCCTGGAGGCGGCCGGCGCCTTCGCCGTGGTGCTGGAGCTGATCCCGGCCTCGCTGGCCCAGGCGATCACCGAGCGGCTGCGCATCCCGACGATCGGCATCGGCGCCGGCGTCGAGTGTGACGGCGAGGTCCAGGTGTGGCATGATTTGCTCGGGCTGTACACCGATTTCGTCCCGCGCCACAGCCGCCAGTACGCCACGCTGGCCGAGACGATCGGCGGCGCGGTGCGGAGCTACGCCGCCGACGTGAAGGCGCGGCGCTTCCCGGGACCGGAGAACAGCAGCGACATCGACCCCAAGATTCTGGCCGCGGCGCTGCGCGGCCTCGATGAGCAGAAAGGCTAGGCCATGCAGGTTGTCTCAACGATTGACGAGATGCGGGCGGCGCGGGCCGGCTTCGGCGCCCTCGGCCTGGTGCCGACCATGGGCTATCTCCACGAGGGCCACCTGAGCCTGGTGCGCCGGGCGCTGGCGGAGTGCGGGGCGGCCGCCGCCTCGATCTTCGTCAACCCGACCCAGTTCGGCCCCGGCGAGGATCTGGCGAGCTACCCCCGCGACCTGGAGCGCGATCTGGCGCTGCTGCGCGAGGCTGGCTGCGGCCTGGTCTGGACGCCGGACGCCGCCCAGATGTACCCGCCTGGCTTCGGCACCTACGTCAATGTTGAGGGCGTGACCGATGTGCTGGAGGGGGCGCGGCGGCCGGGCCATTTCCGCGGCGTGGCGACGGTCGTCACCAAGCTGTTCAACGTGGTCCAGCCGACCCGCGCCTACTTCGGCCAGAAGGATGTCCAGCAGACGGTGGTGATCCGCCAGCTGGTCCGCGACTTGGCGCTGCCGGTCGAGATTGTCGTGGCGCCGACGGTGCGCGAGGCGGACGGATTGGCGATGAGCAGCCGCA
>DASWWB010000451.1:0-1932 GCA_036406115.1 Herpetosiphonaceae bacterium | reverse complement strand
GCCTCCAGCTACGCGGAGCCGGCGCCGGACGCCTCGGCGCTCCCGGCGGCGCCCCAGCTCGGCGGCGGCGCCCAGCTGACCTATCCCTCGCTGGCGACCGGCGCGGCCCAGCTCCACGCCCAGGGCATCGACGGCACCGGTGTGACGGTGGCGATCATCGACTCGGGGATGCCGTCGATCGATCGCACCTGGGTGCGCATGGACAGCACGACGCTGGCCTTCAGCGACCACGGCAGCTTCATCGTCTACAAAGATTTGGTGGCGCCGACGGCGACAGTCAGCGCCGATCCCTACGGCCACGGCACCCATATCCTCGGCACGATCGCCGATAAGCGGCCGCTGCCCAAGGGCACGGTGACCGGCGGCAAGCAGGGCATCGCCCCCGGCGCCAACCTGGTGATGGTGCGCGCGCTCGACGCCCAGGGCCAGGCGCCCTACAGCCGGGTCATCGAGGGGATCGATTGGCTGATCGCCAACAAAACCGCGCTTAATCTCAAGGTGCTGAACCTGTCGCTCCAGGCGCCGATCCACGGGCCGTACTGGCACGATCCGCTGGCGCAGGCTACGATGGCCGCCTGGGCCGAGGGCATCACGGTGGTGGCGGCGGCCGGCAACCAGGGCCCGGCGCCGGCGACGATCGCCGTGCCCGGCAACGTGCCCTACGTGATCACGGTCGGCGCGCTGAGGCCCGGCGCCTACACCGGCAGCGGCGTCGATGAGCTGGCGCCCTACTCGTCGGCCGGCCCGACCGAGAGCAAATTCGCCAAGCCGGATGTGGTCATCGCCGGCTCGCGGGTGATCGCGCCGCTGGCCCGCGGCAGCGCGCTCGAGTCCCAGGCCGGCCTGGCCAAAGAGCGGGTGCGGCTGGACATGCGGGCCACGCCCTCGCGCGACGAGCTGAACTACTACTATCTGAGCGGCACCTCGATGGCCGCCGCCGAGGTGAGCGGGATCGTGGCGCTGCTGCTCGATGACGAGCCGACGCTCTCCAACAATCAGGTCAAATACCGCCTCTCCGCCGCCGCCAAGGCCGCCGGCGCCGCCGATGGCACGGCGATGTATTCGATCTGGCAGCAGGGCGCCGGGCGGGTCAACGCCGTCGATGTGGTCAACGGGACTAGCACGCAGGCCGCCAACGCCGGCATGGACATCGCCCTCGACCGCGACCACGAGAACGGCACCCACTACCTGGGCTCCGCCGCCTACGACGAGGCGACCGGCACCTTCTATGTCGAGGGCCAGCCGGTCGCGGGCGGCTCCTATCAATCGTGGGCCGGCTCGTACCAGTCTTGGGCCGGCAACGCCAACTCGTGGGCCGGCTCCTATCAATCGTGGGCTGGGTCGTACCAGTCTTGGGCCGGGTCCTACCAATCGTGGGCTGGGTCGTACCAGTCCTGGGCCGGATCCTATCAATCGTGGGCTGGGTCGTACCAATCGTGGGCGGGCTCGACCAGCGTCTGGGACACCTCGTACCAGTCCTGGGCCGGCAACCTGGTGCAGGAGCCGTAGCCCGGCGGATTGGCTGATTGGCCAAGCGGCGGCTCGCCAAGACCGCCGCTTTCGCTTTGTGCATTCTGGCACGCTTTATGCTTGAACTCGCTTTTGGACAGCGCCGGAATCGCCGGCTTTTTGGGAGATGCGCAATGACAACCACGGAATCATCGCTGACTGAGCAGACGAACGCCGCGCCGCTGCCGGAGGGCGTCTGGCTGGGCGCCCGCGACCTGGGCGGCGGCAAGGCGGCGTTCGCGCTCTACGCCCCCTGGAAACAGAGCGTGCATCTGATCGGTGATTTCAACGATTGGGACAAAACCGCCGATCCGCTCGCAGTCTCCGAGCAGGGGATCTGGTGGATCGTCAAGGAGCTGGGGGCCGGCGAGCACGCCTATCAGTTCGCGGTCGACGGCGAGACGATCATCGGCGACCCCTACG
>DASWWB010000450.1:0-2958 GCA_036406115.1 Herpetosiphonaceae bacterium | reverse complement strand
AGCCTGGAGAGCGTCTGTGGCCGAATCGCCGCCGAAGAAGCCGGCGTCCCCATCCGGGTCGAGTCCTTCGCCGCGAAGCTCTACGAGGAGATCGACGAGATCGCCCGCGCCGCGCGGACGCGCGACCTGTGCCTGGCGCCGGTCGGCCCCGCGACGCCCGCGGCGCGCGGCGTGGCGGAGGCCGTGCTGTTCGCGTCCGGACGGCCAATGATCATCTACCCGGAAGACCTCGAAATCACGCCGGCGGATGGATTCGGAAAGGTCGTGCTGGCCTGGGACGGCAGCGCCCGCGCGGCCCGCGCCATCGCCGACGCCCTGCCAACACTGGCCCGCGCGCAGGACGTGCGCATCTTCGTGGGCACGGGCGAGAAGCCCGGCGCCGTGGCCGGACTGGCCAACGACCTCGTGCGCCACCTGGGCGCCCATGGAATCGCCGCGCGGGTGGACGAGGTCCCGGCCGAGGCGCGGCCGATCGGCCTGTCGCTGGCGGACTATGTCGTCGGACAGGGGGTGGAACTGCTGGTCATGGGCGGGTTCGGCCATGCGCGCCTGAGAGAGTTCGTCCTTGGCGGGGCCACCCAGGCCGTGCTCGATAGCCCCCCATGCGCCGTGTTGATGTCCCACTGAGGTCCGCCCCTCCCACCGACGGCGCGGGGCGCCGCCCCCTGACGCTGCTGCAGACCGGCGTGCTCGCCGTGGTCGCCCTCGTCGCCTGGCGACTGGCGGACGTCCTGCTGATGGCCTTCGGGGCGGTTCTCGTGGCCTCACTGCTGCACGCCCTGGCCGGCCCCATGGTCAGGAACCTGCGCATTCCACGCCCCTTCGCGCTGGCGCTTTCGGTGATTGGGCTGACGGCGGCGGTGGCGGCGACCCTGTGGCTGTTCGGACAGCAGATCGCCGTCCAGGTGGTCGCCCTGGGCGAGCTCCTGCCTCGCGCCTGGAGCGCCCTTCAGGAGCAACTCTCGCACTATTCCTTCGGCTCCTACGTGCTCGCCGATCTGGAGCGCCTGCGTCACACCGACGGCATGATCGTGGCGACGGCGTCCCGCTTCTTCGCCAGCTCGGCCAGCGCCGGGGCGGCCACTGTGATCGTGCTGTTCGCCGGCCTCTACCTGGCCTTCAGTCCAGGGACCTATGTTCGCGGCCTGCTCCGCCTTCTGCCCCTCCAGCATCGCTCACGCGCCGGCGAAGTGCTCGCGGACTGTGGCCACGCCCTGCATGGCTGGCTCCTCGGGTCGCTGATCTCAATGCTCGTCGTTGGCGTCAGCATCGGCCTTGGGCTCTGGCTGGCGGGCGTGCCGTCGCCGCTGGCGCTCGGCGTACTCGCGGGGCTGGCCCAGTTCGTCCCGGTGATTGGCCCCATGGCGGCCACGGTCCCGGGCCTTATCGTGGCCGCCGGGGACTCGCCCCAGACGCTCGTCTGGGCCTCGGTGATCTATTTGGGCGCCTCCCAGTTCGAGGCCAACCTCGTCACGCCGCTGCTGCTGCGCCAGATGGTCGAACTGCCGATGGCCGTCACCCTGTTCGCCGTGCTCGCCATGGGCGTCCTGTTCGGTGCGCTCGGCGTGCTCTTCGCGACCCCGCTGGCGGTGATCGCCTATGTGATCGTCCGCAAGGTCTATGTGGAAGACGTCCTGGGCGACCGGCTGTCGGACGAGCCGGCGGAACGGACCTCGTGACGACGGCCCGGGGCATGGAGATGCGCGCGCTCGTCAACCTGCACCCCGACCGTCGCCGTCCCGCCCTGGCCGCCGGCGTAGCGATGCTGGCGCTGGCGGCCGCCGCGGCGGCCTTTCCCGCCGAGACCTCACGGCTGGTCGGCGCGGCGTGCGGCTGGCTTCTCTGGCTCGCCGGCGCGCTCATGCTGGGCGTCGCGCTGCTGATGTTCACCGCCTGGCTGCGGCTGCTCGGCGCGGCTGCCGCACTCGTAGCGGTGGGCTTCGGTGTCTACCTGACCCTCGTCGACCCCACGGCCGGCGCGCTGGCCACGGCGCTGCTGCTGGCGGGCGCGCTGGTGATGGACGGCAGCTTCCAGCTCGCCGCCGCGCTGCACCTGCGCCCCCTTGCGGCCTGGCGCTGGCTGCTGGCCTCGGCGCTCACCAGCCTTTCGGCCGCGGCGCTGCTCGCCTTCGGCCTGCCGGCCCGCACGCCGGACGCGGTGGCCATCCTGCTGGCCGCGGCTTTCGCCACCACCGGGCTCGCGCTCGTCGCCGCCAGCTTCGCCCGCCATGCCCCGCGCCGGGGCGACCCGTGACTCATCCCGCCGACCGCATCGCCGACTTGCCAGACGCTGGCGAGCAACCTACCGCTGCACCCATGGGCCAACCGCCGATCCTGACCGCCGCCGCCGGGCGAAACGGCTGGGTGGCGGGCTATGCCGTCGCAATCATCGCGACCGGCGTCTGCATGGTGTTCCGGCTGGCGCTGGAGCCAATCTTCGGGGATCGCGCGACCTTCCTGATCTTCGCGCCGGCGTTGATGGCGGCCGCCGCCATAGGCGGCTACGGCCCTGCCCTGGCGGCGACGTCGATGGGCCTGGTCTTCTACTTCCTGCTGCTGGGCCCGACGCTGGTCGCCGACCCTCAGAACCTCATCAACACCGTGCTGTTCGTGCTGATCGGCATCGCCTCCGGGTTCGCCGGGCGGGCGCTCCGGCGTAACGCGGCCAGCGCCAGCGCCGCGGTCCGCGATCTCGCCGCCCGGGAGGCGCACCTGCAGTCGATCCTCGACACCGTCCCCGACGCGATGATCGTGATCGACGAACACGGACTGATGCAGTCCTTCTCCAGCGCAGCCGAGCGCCAGTTCGGCTGGTCCGCCGGCGAGATCCTGGGGCGCAACGTCAGCATGCTGATGCCCGAGCCCTACCGTTCGGCCCACGACGCCTATCTCGAACGCTACCTCTCCACCGGCGAGCGGCGGATCATCGGGATCGGCCGGGTGGTCGTGGGCGAGCGC
>DASWWB010000449.1:0-5822 GCA_036406115.1 Herpetosiphonaceae bacterium | reverse complement strand
GATCAGCGCCCCCTGCAACACCCTGCCGCGCGGCACCAGCCCGTCGGGATCGGGCGCGGCGGCGGCGATCCTGCCGCTGGCGAAGCTCCGCTCGCCGTCCGACAGGGTGACGTGGCCGTCGTTGAGCGGCGCCAGCAGCTCGGCGAGCAGCGGGAACAGATCGGCGCCGGCGCCGGGGGCGGCGATCCGCGCCAGCAGCCCTCCGGCCGCCCGCTCCCAATCGACCCCGCGCAGCGCGAAAAAGGCGTAGTGCTCCGCGAAGGTTCGGAGGAAGATCTCGGCGTTGAGCAGGGGATCGGCGCACGGGGCGAGCGGCGCCGCCGGCAGACAGTCGATCCGCCGCCAGCGGTAGGAGCTGGCGCCGAGCCTGGTGACGGCCTCGCGCGCGCCGGGCGCGACCGGGGCGGCCGGCGCGCCGATCACGGCGGCGAGCTGGCTGGCGGGGATTTCGGCGTGGAACAGGCAGCGGCCCGCGAGCTCGTCGAACAACGTGGCGTGGCCGCTGCCGACAGCCAGGATGCGGCCGTAGCCCTCGGCGCGCCAGAGACCGGGCGGCAGCGCCGCCGGCGGGGAAATCGGGTCCATCATCGCTCCTCGGCGGGTAGGTGGCAACGCCGGCGATTGTACCACCGTTGGGGACTGGGGATCGGGGATCAGGGGTCAGGGATCAGGATGATGTTTTGCGGTTGGCGGATTGGCCAAAAAAGGGACCGGGGACCGGCGACACCAGTCCCCGGTCCCCAGTCCCTATTCCTGAAAATCTAGATGCTGCCGCCGACCGACGTGCTCTTGTCGCCGCCGTAGAGGAACGAGACGGCGCTGTTGGCGACGACCTTGTCGCTGGCGCCCATCGAGACCGTGCCCACGTCGTCGCTGAGGTCCTTGACGACCAGTGCGGGCATGACCTTGGCGATGGCCTGGGCGTTGGCGACGGCGTCGGCCAGGTGGCGCTCGGCCAGCTTGGCGGTCTCGGCGTCATCGAGGGCCTCGCCGGTGGTCTGGAGCATCACGTAGGCGATGATCGCGTGATTGGTGGCGGTGTAGCTGTCGCGCAGGGCCTTGGAGACGCTCTGCGGCCGGACCATATCGATCGCGCCGGCGGCGATGCCGAACAAGCCGGCCACGGCGGTCTTGATCGTGTCGGTGATGGTTTTCTGCGGGTCGCCGAGGGCCTGGACCCGCTGCTCAAGCGCGCTGATGTGCTGGCGGGTCGAGTTGACCAGCTGCTGCACCACCGCGTGGGCGTCGGGCGTGTCCTTGGTCAGGTCGAGCTGGGCCTCGAAGGCCTCCAGCATATGCTGCTCAAGCGCGTGCATGTCGCCGACATAGGTCGTCAGCGTGCGGTTGCGATCTCCCATTGCAAAAACCCTCCTTGCACTTCGCCCTCCCGGGCGGCTCGCCGTCCCGGCGTTCGGGACCGCTCTGGCGCTGGTTCTTGCACAATCTATGCCGCGAACTGCACAGCATGTGTCCGGGTATTGTCGAGGATTGGAGATTGGGGACTGGTGTCGATCAGCCGGGCGCCAATCGGATGAATCAAAAAAGGGACCGGGGCGGGAGATCCCGATCCCCAGTCCCCGATCCCCGCCGGCCTAGAGGCCGGCTTCGCGGCGGAGCAGCTCGGCCTTGTCGGTGCGCTCCCAGGGCAGATCGATATCGTCGCGGCCGAAGTGGCCGTAGGCGGCGGTCTGGCGGTAGATGGGGCGGCGCAGGTCGAGGTCGCGGATGATCGCGCCGGGGCGCAGATCGAAGTGCTTGGTGATCAGATCGTGCAGCACCTCGTCGGAGACCTTGGCGGTGCCGAAGGTCTCGAACGAGATCGAGAGCGGCTTGGCGACGCCGATCGCGTAGCTGACCTGGAGCTCGAAGCGGTCGGCCAGGCCGGCGGCGACCACGTTCTTGGAGACATAGCGGGCGGCGTAGGCGGCGGAGCGGTCGACCTTGGTCGCGTCCTTGCCCGAGAACGCGCCGCCGCCGTGGCGGGCCACGCCGCCGTAGGTGTCGACGATGATCTTGCGGCCGGTCAGGCCGGAGTCGCCCATCGGGCCGCCGGTGACGAAGCGGCCGGTCGGGTTGACGTAAATCTTGGTGTTCTCATCGAGCATGCCATCGGGGATGACCGGCTTGATCACGAACTCGATCACGTCCTGGCGGATGCGCTCCTGGTCGATGCTGGGATCGTGCTGGGTCGAGATCAGCACGGTGTCGACGCGGACCGGCTTGCCGTTGCTGTACTCGACAGTGACCTGGCTCTTGCCGTCGGGCCGCAGGTAGGCGACCTCGCCGGTCTTGCGGACCTTGCTCAGGCGGCGGGTCAGCTTGTGGGCGAGCGAGATCGTGAGCGGCATCAGCTCGTCGGTCTCGTTGCAGGCGAAGCCGATCATCATGCCCTGGTCGCCGGCGCCGACCGCCTCGATCTCATCGGCGCCCTGGTTGCGGGTCTCCAGCGCGTCGTCGACGCCCTGGGCGATGTCGGGCGACTGGCCGTGGAGGGCGACGATGATGCCGCAGGTGTCGGCGTCG
Organism: Herpetosiphonaceae bacterium; assembly: GCA_036406115.1. Lineage (GTDB taxonomy): Bacteria > Chloroflexota > Chloroflexia > Chloroflexales > Herpetosiphonaceae > DASWWB01. The sequence continues at coordinate 3,299 of DASWWB010000449.1, read as the reverse complement.
AAGCCGTACTTGCCGCGGGTGTAGCCGATGTCGCGGACGACCTCGCGCACCACGTCCTGGATCTCGACATAGCCCTTGGCGGTGACCTCGCCCATCACCAGCACCAGGCCGGTGGTGGTGGAGGTTTCGCAGGCCACGCGGGCGTAGGGATCGTTTTTGAGCATCTCATCGAGGATGGCGTCCGAGATCTGGTCGCAGATCTTGTCGGGGTGGCCCTCGGTGACCGACTCAGAGGTGAAATAGAACTTGGGCGAGCGCATAAACGTCGTGGCGTCCATGGAATCTCCTTTATGCCAGAGGCGCGCCGGTTGCGCGCCTCTGCGGTGAGGTTGAAATGGGCCGGGGGGACGAAGGACTAGGTGCCCTCTTCCCACGAGTTCAGGTACTTCTCCTGCTCGGGCGTGAGGACATCGAAGGCCAGGCCCATGCCGACCAGCTTGAGGCGGGCGATCTCGCGGTCGACCTCCTCGGGCAGGGCGTAGACCTTCTTGTCGAGCTTGCCCTTGTTGGTCAGCAGGTACTCGCTGGCCAGGGCCTGGTTGGCGAAGGACTGATCCATCACGGCGCTGGGGTGGCCCTCGGCCGACGCCAGGTTGATCAGGCGGCCCTCGCCGAGCAGGTTGATCCGGCGGCCGTTGCCCAGCACGTACTGGTCGATGAACTCGCGCGGCTTCTTGGTCTCGACCGCCAGCTTCTCCAGCGCCGTGATGTTGATCTCGACATTGAAGTGGCCGGAGTTGCAGATGATCGCGCCGTCTTTCATCTCGCGGAAGTGGGCCTCGTCCATGACGTGCTTGTTGCCGGTGGCGGAGATGAAGATGTCGCCGAGCTTGGCGGCCTCGAGCATCGGCATCACGCGGTAGCCGTCCATGGCCGCCTCAAGCGCTTTGATCGGGTCGATCTCGGTGACGATGATGTTGGCGCCGAGGCCGTGGGCGCGCATGGCGATGCCCTTGGAGCACCAGCCGTAGCCGATCACGACGACGGTCTTGCCGGCGATCAGGACATTGGTGGCGCGGATGACGCCGTCCAGCGTGGACTGGCCGGTGCCGTAGCGGTTGTCGAACAGGTGCTTGGTCTGGCTGTCGTTGACCGCGATCACCGGGAAGGCCAGCACGCCCTGGTTGGCCATCGCGCGCAGGCGGATGACGCCGGTGGTGGTCTCCTCGGTCGAGCCGACCAGGTTCTCCAGCAGCTCGCGGCGATCCTTGAGGATGCCGGAGACCAGATCGGCGCCGTCGTCCATGGTGATGTGGGGGCCGTGGTCGAGGGCGGCCTTGAGGTGGGCGTAGTAGGTCGCGTCGTCTTCGCCCTTGATCGCGTAGACCGGGATCTCGTCGTAGCTGACGAGGGCGGCGGCCACGTCGTCCTGGGTCGAGAGCGGGTTGGAGGCGGCCAGCACCACGTCGGCGCCGCCGGCCTGGAGCGCGCGCATCAGGTTCGCGGTCTCGGCGGTGACATGCAGACAGGCTGACATCTTGACGCCTTCGAGGGGGCGCTCTTTGGCGAAGCGCTCGCGGATCTGGCGCAGCACCGGCATTTCCTGCTCGGCCCACGCAATGCGGCGCATGCCCTCGTCGGCAAGATTGATGTCCTTGATGTCGTACTCTTTAGCCACAAATAGCTCCTTATGAGGGTTGAAAACGGTAAGGTGGGGCCGGACGGCCCGGCACGCCGCTAGGCGGCCACCTCGGTGCCGAACAAGCTGGCCAGCTCCGGGCTGGCCCCGAAATTCTCTGCGTAGCGCTCGACGAACTCGGCGGCGCTGTAGGCGTGCTCCTGGGCGCCGCGCTGCTCGATCGCGTAGACGGCGGCCAGGCTGGCCATGCGGCCGGCGACCGCCAGCGGCAGCCCGCCCAGGAAGCCGCGCACGAAGCCGGCGCGGAAGGCGTCGCCTGCGCCGGTCGGGTCGACGACCTGCGGCGTGTCGGCGGCCGGGATCTCGATCACCTCGCCGTCGGCGTAGATGGTCGCGCCCTCGGCGCCCTTGGTGACGATCGTCAGCGGCACCAGCCGGCGCAGCTCGTCCTCGGTGCAGCCGATCTTCTCGGCCATCATGGCGAACTCGTAGTCGTTGCCGATCAGGATGCGCGCGCCGGCGGCGCCGGCTTTCAGCGCCTCGCCGGTCATGCGCGGGGCCTGCATGCTGGGATCGTACATGTAGGGGATGCCCTGCGCGCGGCACTCGTCGGCGTGCTGGCCCATCACGGCGGGATCGTTCGGGGCGATGATCACGAAGTCCGGCTTGGCGGCCAGCTCGTGGATGTGCTGGGTGTGGGCGTGGGCCATCGCGCCGGGATAGAAGGCGGTGATCTGATTGGCGGACAGATCGGTGTTGACGAAGCAGGAGGAGGTGAAGTCGTCAGCGATCACCTCGATCAGGCTGGTGTCGACGCCGCGCTGGCTGAGCCAGGCGCTGTACTCGCCGAAGTCCTGGCCGACCGTGCCCAGCACCGCCGGGCCGGCGCCGAGCAGCGCCAGGTTGTAGGCGATGTTCGGGGCGGTGCCGCCGCGCATCTTCTTCAGGGTCTCGACCAAGAAGCTGACGCTGAGCACATGGACTTTGTCGGGCAGGATGTGATCCTTGAACTGGCCGGGAAACACCATAATATAATCGTAGGCAATCGAGCCGCTCACGACAATCCGCACAATGATCTCCTCAATTAGCTGAGTTTGTAATGCGCCCGCACCGCGCGGGCTGCATGGGCCAGCAGCTCCAGGGCCGCATCGGCGTCCGCTGGGCTGCCCCGGGCGATCTCGCCGCCGAGGGTCAGCAGCGATCCTGCGAGCAGCCTGCTGGTCAGGATGTCGGCCTCAAGGGCGCGCTCCGCCAGCGACTGCCATTCGAGCTTGAGCGCCGCCGCCGTGGCCTCGGGGCCGGGCTCCATGGCCCAGGCCACGATCCCGCCGCGCTCGAAGTACTCGTTCAGATCAGGCCCGCAGGCCAGCAGGGCCGCGCGTTCCGCCGCCGGGCAGACCAGCAGCGAGAGTGACGAGCGCAGCAGCGGGCGCCAGTCGCCGATCCCGGCCGCCTGGAGGCCGCGCCCGCCCTGGACGCTGCCGAAGCACTCCTCGAGCAGCAGCAGGGCCTGGGCCTCGCCGCTGGCCACGAAGGGCGAGCGCAGCGCGTCCCAAAACGGCTCGGCGAAGCAGATCAGGCTCGCCGCCGCCAGCTCGCCGGCCTCCTGCTCCAGCCAGCCGGCCCGCAGCCGCAGGTGCTGGGCCAGGGCCTCGCGCAGGATCTCGTTGCTCAGCAGCGGCCGCTCGTCCTGGTCGACCAGGGTCAGCCCCAGGCTGTT
>DASWWB010000448.1:0-2733 GCA_036406115.1 Herpetosiphonaceae bacterium | reverse complement strand
ATGCGCGCCGGCCACGCCATCTACGGCGGCAGCATCGCGCCCCGCTCGATCACCTAGGCCGGCGGCGGGCGGGCTGGGCCAGATTGGCGGCGCTGGGGCGGAAGCGCCAGGGCGTGCGCCGGCGGGGCGGGGTGCGGCTGGAGATCACGAAGCCGCTGAACAGGATGGCGACGCCGACCAAGCGGCCGATCTCCTCGGCGCCGGCGAAGAAGAAGTTGGTCAGCACGCTGGTGCTGGCCAGGATGAGCGAGCCGAGGGCGATCAGGCCGGTGCCGAGCGCCCGGGCCCTGGTGGCCCGCGAGCTGAGCCGGGTCGCCCGCCAGGCGCTGACCAGCGCGCCGCCGATCAGCCAGAAGGTGCCGTAGGCGTTGAACCAGGGCGTCCAGAAGCGCGGCGTGGCGACGCCGGCCTCGCCGATCGAGGCGAAGGCCCGGCCGGTCAGCAGGGTCGCCTCGTCGAGCCGCGCCAGATCGAGCGGGCCATTGACGACGATGCTGGCGACCAGCGCCGCCGCCAGCAGCAGCAGCGGCGTCCCCACCGTGAAGCGGCGCTTGGGCGCGCGCTGCCGCTCCAGGGCCAGCGCCGCCGAGCCCTGGCCGAGGAAGGTGATGTTGAGGATCGCCCCGCTCAGGTACCAGAGCCGGTAGAGCGCCGGCGGCCAGGCGCCGCGCAGCAGCGGCACCAGCTGGACCGACACCGCCAGGGCGAAAAAGATCATGCCGACGGTCCACAAGGCCTGGGAGGCCCGCCGCTTGCGCAGCCATTGCAGGCCCGTCAGCCCCGCGAAGACCCAGGAGACCAGCGCCGCCACCGCCACCAAGCCGATCCGCAGCGTCATGCCTGCTCCAGCCGCCAGTGCGTCTCGGGCAGCTCGCGCAGCCGCGCCGCCGCCGCCTCGGCGGTCAGATCGCGCTGGGCCTGGGCCAGCAGCTCGTAGCCGACCATGAACTTGCGCACCGTCGCCGAGCGCAGCAGCGGCGGGTAGATGTGGGCGTGCAGGGTGTGGTGCGGGTGCTGGCGGCCGTCGGTCGGCGCCGCGTGCCAGCCCATGCTGTAGGGGAACGAGGTCAGGAACAGATTGTCGTAGCGGACCAGCGCGCGTTTGAGCAGATCGGCCAAGGCGTCGCGCTCGACCGGCGCCAGCTCGGCGAACGAGCTGACCTGGCGCCGGGGCGCGATGAGCGTCTCGAAGGGCCAGACCGCCCAGAACGGCACCACCGCCGCCCAATACTCGTTGGCGCAGACCATCCGCTCGCCGCGCTCCAGCTCGCCGGCGATGTAGTCGACGAGCAGCGGGCGCTGGTGGGTGGCGAAATAGGCCTGCTGCTGGCGCTGCTCCTGGGCCGCGATCGTCGGCACGGTGGCGTTGGCCCAGATCTGGCCGTGCGGATGGGGATTGCTGGCGCCCATGGCCGCGCCCCGATTCTCGAAAATCTGCACGTGGTTGATCCACTCGATCGCGCCCAGCTCGGCCTGCTGGGCTGCCCACAGGTCCACGACCAGTCGGATCTCGGCCGGCTCCATCTCGGCCAGCGTCAGGTCGTGGCGCGGCGAGAAGCAAATCACCCGGCAGAGGCCGCGCTCGGCCTGAGCCTGGAACAAGCCGTCGTCGAGGGCGGCCGGCGGCGTCGCCCCGGGGGCACCCGGCAGCAGCGCGGCGAAATCATTGGCGAAGACATAGGTCGACTCGTAGGCGGGATTCTGCTCGCCGTTGGCCCGCGTCACGCCGGGGCACAGGTAGCACGCGGGATCGTGGCGCGGCCGCTCGTCGGGCGCCGGCTTCTCGACCTGGCCCTGCCAGGGCCGGGCGGTGCGGTGCGGCGACACGGTGACCCATTCGCCGGTCAGCTGGTTGAGCCGGCGGTGCGGCGCGCTGAAAAAATCGTCCATCGGTTGGCTCCTCAGTTGGAAGGCAGCGCTGGTATTGTATCAAACCGGATCAGGCGCGGTAGACCAGCGGGCGCTGCCGCCCGGCGACCGGCGCCGCCGGCCAGACCGGGTCGGCGGTCAGGATCTCGATTGTCCCGCCGCTGACCAGGATCGTGTCCTCGATCTTGGCGCCGGGCAAACTCGGATTCCAGGCCAGCGCCGTGTCGGACTCGATGACGGCGCCGACGTGGGGCCGGGCCACCACCTCGCGCGACAGGTAGCCGGTGGTGCCGCCCTGGTGGTGGGCGTCGATCTCCCCGGCGTAGCCCAGGCCGGCGTAGGTGGCGCGCAGCACCTCGTAGACCCCGGCCAGGCTGGCGCCCGGCGTCGAGGCGTCCCATGCCGCAGCCTCGACCGCCGCCACGTCGGCGAACAGCCGCTCCTCCTCCGCTGTCGGCGCGCGGAACGAGACAAAGCGCGTCAGGTTGGCGTAGAGGCCCCAGCGCCGGGCGCAAAAGACCAGCATCGCCCGCTCGCCCAGAGGATCCGGGCCGGGCGTCGGGTGGCGGTAGACGGGCAGGCGGCGCGCCCCGGCGGCCAGCGTCAGGGTCGGATGGATGCCGCGGCGCCACAGGGCCTCGGCGCCGGCGCCGGCCAGCTGCTGCTCGGTCCAGTCGGGCTTGGCGGCGGTCAGGACCTCGGTCATGGCGGCGGCGGCGGCGGCGCCGAGCAGGCGGTAGCGCTCGATCTCCTCCGGCACGAGGCGGCGCTTGGCGGCGACCAGCTCGGCGGGCAGGGGCAGCTCGCCCTCGCGCGGGCGGTCGCTCGCCAGCGGGCCGCGCAGCTTGCCGGCGACGAACGCGC
>DASWWB010000447.1:0-5485 GCA_036406115.1 Herpetosiphonaceae bacterium | reverse complement strand
CCGAGCGGTCGGCGCCGCTCGCCTTCGCCACCGAGCATCGCGATCTGGAAGGCATGAGCCGGGCCGCCTCGCGCGGAAGCAAGGCGGCCCGGTCGTGATGAGAACGCTGCTAGCCGTTGGCCTGGGCGTACTCCAGCGCTTCTTGCAGGCTGAGCCGCCGGCCCTCCTCCCAGGCGCGCTCGTACTCCGCCGTCGCCAGCTGGCGGCGGATGCGGCCCTCGATCTGGTCGCGGATCAGCGTGTTGGCCGGCGTGATGCCGGCGCCGTGGTTGGCGTAGGCCGCCAGCGTGGCGCCGAAGATTGTCGCGGCGGGCAGCGGGCTGCCCTCTGCCGCCAGCACATCGGCCCAGACCTCCAGCACCTCGACCAAGCCGCCCTTGGCGCCGTGGCGTTGGAGCAGTGCCAGCGCCTGGAGCAGGTGATCGCGCGCCGGCCCGGTCTGGCCGCGCCCGACGGCGACGGCGGCTTTCATCAGCAGGCCGTGGCCGACCATCACCTCGTTGCCGATCTCGCGGGCGATGGCGATCGACTCATCCTCCAGCGCCAGGCAGCGCTCGGCGTCGTTCTGGAAAAAGGCGACCAGGCCCATGTTGTAGATTGTCATGGCCTGCGCCCAGCGATCGCTTAGCTCGACCGCCAGCGCCAGGCCCTGCCCGAAGTAGCCCAGCGCCTCGTCGAAACGGAGCGCGTAGAGCGCGAGCAGCCCCAGGTTGCCCAGCAGGCTGATCTGGATCGGCCGCTGGCTGATCTCGCGGCTGGAGGCCAGGCCGCGCTCGTAGAAATCGCGGGCCTGGTCGTAGCGGCCCTGGGCCATCGCGATCAGGCCCAGATTGTTGAGCGAGAGCACGATGCCCTGGCGGTCGCCGCTGGCCTCTCGCAGCGCCAGGCCGTCGAGCGTGTGGCCCAGCGCCGGCTCGAAATCGCCCTGGGCGTACATCATCAGACCCAGATTGTGGCGCAGCCGGGCTTCGAGATTGGGCTCCGCCAGCCCAGGCTGTTCGAGGGCCGCCAGCGTCCGCTCCAGCCACAGCCGCCCCTCGCTGAAATCGCCGTGGATGTACCAGTAGCGGACCAGGCCGCCGGCCAGTCGCGCCAGCAGGGCGGGATCGTTGGCCTGGCTCCAGGTCAGGGCGGCGCGCAGGTTGTGATAGGTTCCTTCGAGCCTGCCGAGCCAGTGCTGCTGCTGGCCGGCGATCATGCCCTCGTAGGCTTTTTCGGCCAGCTCGGCGTAGTAGGCGGCGTGGGCGGCCTGGAGCCGCTCCAGCTCGCGGCGCTTCTGGAGGCGCTGGCCGGCGTACTCATGGACCGCGTCGAGCATGGTGTAGCGCACGCGCTGCTCTTTCAGCTCCTCCCGCAGCAGCAGGTGGTTGTCTAGCAGCAGAGCCAGGGTCGCGCCCACATCGAGGCCGAGCTCGTCGCCCGGGTTGCAGATGGCGCCCGCCGATTCGGCGGTGCAGCCGCCGACGAACACGCCCAGCCGGGCGAACAGCGCGCTGCTGCCCGGCCCCAGCACCTCGCAGATCCAGTCAAGCACCGGGCGCAGAATGTCTTCGCGGGTGTTGCCGCGCCGCCGCGCCCGCGTCACCGCCAGGTGGTTGTTGAGCAGCACCAGCATGTCCGGCGGGAGGTAGCGCTTGCTTTGGGCCGCCACCAGCTCGATCGCCAGCGGCAGGCCCTCCAGCCTGGTGCAGAGCTCCGCGACCGCCGGCGCCACCGCCGGCGTGAAGGCGAAGGCCGGCTGGGCCTCGCGGGCGCGCTCCAAAAACAGCGCCACCGCCGGCACCCTGCTCAGCTCCTCCGGCGCCATGCTCCCGGTCTCCGGCATCGCCAGCGGCGGCACCGCGAACACCTGCTCGCCGGAGATGGACAGCGCCTGCTGGCTGGTGACGATGATTTTCAGCTGCCGGGTGTTCGCCAGCAGCTGCGCCACCGCGCCGGCGGCCGCCGACACCTGCTCGAAGTTATCGAGGACCAGCAGCACGCGCAAATCGCCCAGAGCCTCGGCGATCGTGTCCGCCAGCCGCTGCGACGATTGCTCTTTGATCCCCAGCACCTGGCCGATCTCGGCGATGACCAGGCCCGGGTCGCTGACCGGCGCCAGCGAGACGAAATAGGCGCCGTCGGTGAATTCGTCGATCTGCTCGACGGCGATTTGCAGCGCCAGGCGGGTTTTGCCGGTGCCGGACGCGCCCTGGAGCGTCACCTGGCGGGTGTCGGGCCGGGCCAGCAGCTCGCGCACGGCCCGCACGTCGCGCTCGCGGCCGATCAGCGGCGAGAGCAGGACCGGCAGATTGTGCGGGCGGGCGTCAAGGGTGGTGAGCGCGGGATGGTCCGCCGGCAGCCCCGGCGCCTCGATCTGGAAAATATGCTCGGTGCGCACCAGATCGCGCAGCCGGTAGGCGCCCAGGTCGCGCAGGCTGATCTCCGCCGGCAGCAGGTTGGCCAGCGATTCGGCGCCGGCGGCCGAGATCAGGACCTGGCCCGGGTGGCCGGCGGCCAGCAGGCTTTGCGCCCGGTTGATCACCGCCCCGACGTAGGTGCCGCGATGCTCCTCGGCTTTGCCGCGATGGATGGCGATCGCCGGCTGGCGAGCGGTATCCTGCCCCGCCGCGCCGCGGATATGGCGCTGGGCCGAGAGGGCGGCTTGAACCGCAGGCAGCGTTGCGGGGAAGACGGCGAACAGCGCCGCCGGCTCGGCCTTGAAGATCTGGCCGCCCTGCATGTCGATCGCTTTGCGCGCCAGGGTCAGATGGTGCTCGTCGGGCGCCGGGAGCGCGGCGCAGAGGAAGGTGACGGTTCCTTTGGGAAGTCGGGGCATGATGGCTCTCCAGATGCGGATCGGCGCCTGCGGCTGGGTTGCCGGCAGCGCGTTCACGATGGCAGAGGGCGGTGGTGCCTCGCTCAAGCATAGCACCAAACGGCGCCGGTCGCCACCCGGGACGGTCCTGTTCAGCCATAGTCCCGGCTTTACTACGCGCTGCCGAGAGCTGGCTGTGCTATCATCATGCCGCCGCGCGGACCGCGCCGCGCCGCCAGCCGAAGGGACGCCGCATGGAGCCGACCCACCGCCATTTCGCCGATCAAGCCGCCGTTCCCGCCCTGGTGGCCGAGATCGCCGGCCGCCACGGCCGCCCCGCCGCCGCCATCCTCGACGATCTCGCCCGCCAGCTCCGCGAGTTTTTCGATCAATCGTTCGCCAGCGACACCGCGCCGTCGCGCTTTGCCGCCGCCGGCAGCGCCCTGGTCCGCCCCCGCGCGCTCGTGGCCCTGTCCGGGGGGATCGATTCGGCGGTGGCGGTGTTCCTCGCGGTGCGGGCGCTGGGGCGCGAGGCGGTGCTGCCCGTCACCATGCCCGGCCGCCCAGGCGACGAAAGCCCCGAGCTGGCGGCGCTGGTGCGGGACGCCCTGGGCTTCGACGAGCCCGACGCCCCCTATCTGATTGATCTCGCGCCGCTGGTGGCCGAGCATATGCGCCTGATGAGCGCGCTGCCGGCCGAGCAGCTGCGGCTGGGGCTCAGCCACGCCGACCAACGCCGCGAGCAGAAGATGCGCTCCGGCAATTTCGCCTCGCGGGCCCGCGTCGCCGTGCTGTCGGATCTCCAGCGCGCGATCCGCGGCCGGATCATCGGCACGGTCAACCGCACCGAGTACTGCCAGGGCTATGGCACCAAGTTCGGCACGCCGATCTCCTATGACTTCGGGCTGCTCAACGAGCTGTACAAGGTCGAGATTTACGAGCTGGGCCGGCTGCTGGGCGTGCCGCAGCTCATCCTCGACACGCCGCCCTCGACCGGCTATTTCGAGGGCCAGACTCACGCCGGCGAGCTGGGCGCCTCGATCGAGGAACAGGATATTTTCGCCTACCTGCTGTTTGAGCGCCGGCTGAGCCCTGATGAGATCGCCGCCCGCTACGGCGCCAGCGCGGAGTTCGCCCGCGTGATGGAGCGGCGCTGGCATGTCTCCGCCCACAAGCGCGCGCTCAACGGCCTGCAACCCTACGCCCGCGTCGCCGCCAGCCCGCTGATGCTCTGAGCGCGAACGCGGCGCAGCCGAGGAGGAACCCATGCACGTTTTGATCACCGGCCTGAATGGCACTGTGGCGCCGGCGGTGGCGCGCCACCTGCGGGAGCTGGGCCACGCGGTGACTGGCTGGGACCGGCGCCAGGTCCCGGCGGATGACGCCTCAACCGGCGCGGCCTTCATCGCGGCGACCGCCCCCGACTGGGTGCTGCACATCGCCACCGGCGACCCGGCCTGGGCCGAGCGGATTGCCGCCGAGTGCGCCGGCCGCGCCATCCGCATGCTGTTCACTAGCTCGGTCTCGGTCTTTTCATCCGGGCAGCCCGGCCCGCTCACGCCCGACCTCACCCCCGAGCCGCCCGACGACTACGGCCGCTACAAGCGCGATTGCGAGCTGCGGGTCAGCGCCGCCTGCCCCGAGGCCCTGATCGCCCGGCTGGGCTGGCAGATCGGCGCTGCCGGCGGCTCGAACACGATGCTCGACTTCTTGGAGCGCCAGGTCCGCGAGCAGGGCCGGATTGTCGCCAGCAGGCGCTGGATTCCGTCCTGCTCCTTCCTCGAAGACACCGCCGAGGCGATCGGCCGGCTGCTGGCCGGGTTTCCCGCCGGCATCTATCACTTGGAGGGCAATCCCGGCCTGGATTTCTACGAGATCGCCGGGCGGCTCAACCGGCTGCACGGCGGCGAGTGGCTGATCGAGCCCGCCGAGGAGCCAGCCTTCGAGAACCGCATGCGCGACGATCGGATCCCGCTGCGCCCGATCACCGAGCGGCTGTAGGCCGGCTAGGGCTGCTCGAGGCGCAGACCGCCGTTTTCCTGCCGGTAGGTGCGCCGCAACACCTTGGCGCTGCCGTCGGCGCGGGTCACCCGCAGCGTGACCCGCAGGTACTGGCCGTCGCGCAACGCGCCGGGAATGATCGTGGGCGCAAAGAGCGGACTACTGGGATCGCACCGCGCCGGCGGCGCTCCGGGCTCGCCGATCGTTCCGCCGCGCGCCGCCATGCCGCCGGCCGCGTCGCTGGTAGCGACATCGACTTCGTAGGACTGGTACGGCTGGCTCCAGAGGCAGCTCACGGTGTAGCTGAAGACGCCATCCCGCCGGTCAAGGACGATCTCAAAGGGATCGACGCGGCCGATCACGTGGGGAAACGGCACGCCGGCAGGCGCGGCGCAGCCGGCGAGCAGGGCGGCTGACAGCATAAGTGCGCGGATCTTCATGGCTCTCTCCTTGCGCTGAAGAACTCCCGCGTACCATAGCATAGGCTGCGGCGATTGTTCAGCGCCGCAGCGCCGGAAGGGGGATTGCATGCCAGTAATCCGAAGCGACTCCGGCAGCTACGCGCTGCATGAGCGGGCGGCGCGCTTCGAGGCCGCCGGCGCCGGCTGGCTGTCGGTCAAGCTGTTCGCCGGCGGGGCCGCCCGCTACGCCGTGGGCGCCGCGCGCTTCGCTGCCGACCCCGCCTCC
>DASWWB010000446.1:0-5453 GCA_036406115.1 Herpetosiphonaceae bacterium | reverse complement strand
CAAGGTCCGCGAGGCGATTCAGAACCCCGACGACGTGCTGATCATCGAGGGCGTGGCCGGCTACGACCCGGACATGGAGGGGATTGTGGTCAGTGCGACCTCAATCACGACGCGGGCGCTCCAGATCGCCAAGAAGGTGGCGCCGGCAGCGGCGGAGGAGGCGGCATGATGCCGCTCAGCGGCTGTGCTGCCGACCACCGGATCGCGGCCGCCGATGTATAGCGTTCCGCCCGTGCGCGCTCCCTGGCGTCGCTGGGCGTCCCAGGGATGGATGGTGGGGACGACGGTGCTGTCGCTGCTGTGTCTCCTCGTGTGGGGCCGTGCGCTGGCGGATCAGCTGGCGCCGGTGCACGATCCGACGGCGCTGGGACTCAACAGCCTGATCTTTGTCGGCTATGCCGGGCTGGTCGTGGCCCGCGGGTGGTGGTGGTGGCGCAGCGATCACCACCGTGCTGGCTGGCACCGGATGATCAGCCTGCTCTACTGGGGGGCATCCCTGCTGATTGGTGCGGAGGTGGCCGGGGCGGTCGTTGCGGGCACATGGTGAGCGTCGGGTGCAACGGAGTGATGCCCGAGCGCTCCTCGACCAATTGGCGCTTGTAGGCAGCGGAGGGTACAACAATGACAACACCAGCGACCGAGCAGAAACGCCTGGATCTTCAGCGGTTTATTGCGGCAGTCGTGGTGCCCGCACCCGCCATCCAAGGCGTGGTGGCGATTGGGAGTGTGGCCAGTGGCCTGGCCCGGCCCGACTCCGATCTCGATTTGGTGGTGTTTTTGGATCCGCTGGACTGGTATGTGCTGCCGGCCGAGGCGATCTGGCAGCCGCGCGCCAACACCTTCCACAGCATCTTCAGCACCGATCCGGCGGTGGCCGATGGGATTCCCCTTGACATCGCCCGCTGTGATCTTGCCGCCTGGGCCGCGCCAGGGTACCCGTGGCCCGAGGGCCGGCGCGCTGAACTTGCCGCCGGCTGGCTGGCCTTTGATCGCAGCGGCCGGGTGGCCGAGCTGCTGGCGACCCACACCCGCTATCCCGAGGCGCTGCGCCAGGCCCGGCTCGACGAGGCGATCACCTGGCTCGATCAGCATCTGGGCGATGACGGGCCGGCGGTGCGTTGGCAGAGTCTGCCGCCCCTGGTGGCCCATGATCGGCTCCAAGCGGCCTACGACTATCTGGTGCAGGCGCTGTTTGCCACCAATCGGCGCTGGCGGGCCTGGCGCAACCGGGAGCTGGCGGCGGTGCTGGCGCTGCCCTGGCTGCCAGCCGATGGCGCGGCACGGGTGGCGGCGGTGGCGGTGGCGACTGGCCACGACCAGGCCAGCTACGAGCGACGGGTGGCGGGGCTGCGCGACCTCATGGACGAGGTGCTGGCCCACCTCCAGGCCGAGGGGGTGTACGGAGATGACCCGATTGGCGAGGCGTTTATCCGCAGTCACGAGGAACCCGGGCGGGCGTGGAATATGGCGGCCTGGAATGACCAGCGGCAGCAGCGTAGTGCGTGACCGGCAACCGGTCCCTGGCCGCCCGTGGAGCTCACCGACGGCCGGACGTGGCGTGGGCTCCACAGGCAGACGAGTCGGCGCTGAGCTCGCGCGGCGGGCTCGCACACGGATTGAAAGGAGCACCCGATGCCGCGACGAACAGCGGTCGCCATTGCGCGGCTGGTTGATGCCGAGCTGGCGCAGATTGCCGATCAACGGGTCCGGCTGCTCATCCAGGCCCTACGGGTGCCCCCCACCTGCCATATGCGCCAGTGGGACTATGGGCTGGCGGGGGAGCAGTATGCCTGCTGGACGGTGGCCGTCCATGCCCCGTCCGGGAGCGCGATCGTGTTTTCCGATGACGGCTTTGGCCCGCAGCGGCCGTGGGGACTCGTGGGGATCGACCATCTCTGGTTTGGCATGGACCGTGGCTGGTTTGCGACGTTGGAGGAGGCCGTGCGGGAGTCTTTTGCCTGGTCGGAGGCTGCCGAATGACACCAACGATGTGGTGCTGTGCGCAGATGACGGCGCAGCAGACGCAGGTTTGTCCTGATCATCCCGACCCGGCCGATTGTCCCGATCGGCTGGTCAGCTACGATGCGGAAACCGATACCTATGGGCTGTGGATTCACGATGGGGGCCACAGCTTCATCGCGCTTGCCTATTGTCCCTGGTGTGGCGCGCACCTTGCGCCCTGCACGATGCCTTTGGCCTCCGCCGCTGAATTCGTGCGGCTGCGCAGCAGTGCGGAGATCGGCGGTTATCTGCGTGCGGCCCATGCCCCGGCGTCCGAGGCCATCTGGGAGGAGATCATTGCCACCTGGCCGGAGATGCGCTTTTGGGTGGCGCAGAATAAGACCGTTCCGTTGGCGATTCTGAAGGTGCTGATGCATGATCCTGATCGGCGGGTGCGCTCGATGGTGGCCGATAAACGCAAAGCCGATGCAGCAATTCTTACCCACCTGGCCCAGGACGCCGATAGTGGAGTGCGCATGAGTGTCGCCAGGCATCGGAAGACCCCGCCGGCAGTGCTGGAACAGCTGCGTGATGATTCGTGGGCGGACATTCGCGCGGTGGTTGCCGCCCGCCTGTCGCCGCCCGATCCTGCGGCGCCGGCTGCGGAGGGCGCCTGATGCGCCACGCCGCCGCGTCGGTCGAGGCCCTGCTGGCGCATCTCCACGCGCTGGTGGGGCAGACCGTGACCATTCGCGCCTCGCTCAGTCGGCGCCGCACGACCGGTGGCCATAATCGGCATTGCGCAACGATCGCGCAGTTTTCGCTGCCGGTTGAATCGGTCGGCTGTACCATCAGTGGGGCGCAGCTCTTTCTGTTGGGGGCGGAGGGGGCCTGGTATGGGATGGCTTGGCTCGCCGTCGTTGCCTGGTCGCTGGCAGCGGATGGGAGCCTGATCATCACGGAGCAGTTTGAAGCCGAGACTGAGCGCCGGACGGAGATCATCCCAGCGACAACGGTGGCACGCCGGACAGCAGAGCGGGCAGCCCGCCACGCGCAGCTGGGGATAGCGCTGCCCGAGTCCAAGCGCGACGAGCCAGGACCGGAAGTAGCATGACCGGCAGCCGCCGGCGACCGACCCCTGACCGCCCCTGGCCCGCCGCCGGCCGGGCGGGGCGCTGGGGGTTGATGGGAATGGTGATCTGGCTGCTGGCCGGCTGCATGGCCGCTACGACTCCGCCACCGGAGCCCGAGCCTGCGCCGGTCGCCATCATCGTCGGGATCGTGACGGAACCGGTGCGCTGGCACCGGTCGGAGCTGGGGGCCATCATGATTGACACCCATGATGGGCCGAGCTTCGTTCGTGTGCGGCCGACCACGCCAATCCGGCTGCACACCATTGGCCAGCTCCAGCCGATCGGGCCAGCGGCACTGGCGGTCGGCGACCGGGTGACGATCCGCGTGGATGGGGTGATTCTCACGTCAAGCCCCAGCCAGATGGCGGCAGCCGAGATCATCGTCGAGCGCTGACGTGCTTGACAGGCTCCAGCGACGCCCCTATGCTGGCCTTAGAACACGCTGCCCCAAGCTGAGGACGATGCGATGGACGACCGCTGGGACGCCCTGCTGCTGACCTTGACCCCGCCCGAGCTGGCCCAGCTCCAGCAGACCGCCGCTGCCCGCCATGCGCTGCTCGGCCGGCTCGGGATCACGCCGCCCACCGTTGCGGCGCCGGCGGCCACCATCCGCTTCCGCGAGGAGCGCACTCGCTGCTCGTCGGCGGGCTGCCATTGTCATTTTCCCGATGGCCAGCTCCACGGCGGCTACTGGTATGCGTATCGTTCCCCACCGCTCACGCCGCGCAAGCAGTATCTCGGGATAGACCGGCCTGCCGCACTGACGGCCGCGCAGATCGCCGCTGGCCGCGGCGAGACCAGCGCTGCGGCGGTGGCGTGGTACGATCTGCTGGCCATGCATTTTGAAACCGCACTGGCCAATGGGGATTGGCTCCTCGCCCTGGAGGTGGCCGAGGCCCTGCCCGATCCGGCGTTCTGGCGCGACCAGATTCCGCCCGAGGAGGTGGACTACGCTGAGGAGCTGCGCGATCGGCTGGCGCTGCGGGAGTCCGCCCCGTGGTCCGAGGATCTGTCGCCACCCCCGCGCCCAGCGGCGCCGCCGGTCCAAGTCTACCAATTCCACATCGCTCTGGCCGATATCATGCCGCAGATTTGGCGCCGCGTGCTGATCCGCAGTGACGCGACCCTGGCCGATCTGCACCAGGTGATCCAGATCGCCTTTGGCTGGGAGGGCTATCACCTGCATCAATTCCACTGCGGCTATGCGACCTATGGCCAGGGCGGGATGGCCGAGCATGGAACGACGGTACCGCTCCACGAGCTGGAGCTGGGGATTGGTGGCGGCCTGATCTACGAGTACGATTTTGGCGACCGCTGGATTCACGATATTGAGCTGGAGGACGTGCTGCTCGTGAGCCCGCGCAAGACGTACCCGCAGTGTACCGGCGGCGCCCAGGCCGGGCCGCCGGAGGATTGTGGTGGCGCATGGGCCTACATGGAGAAGCTGCGGCGTTCGGCGCAGGCCAAAGCAGCGGCGGCGCGCCGTCGGCTGCGGACGGGGAAAGCACCGGCCACGAAGAAGAAAGCAGCACCGGCGGTTGACCGGCGGCGGATCAACCGCCAGCTGGCGGCGTTTGGCGCCGGCCGCGAGGATTGGTGGACGCTGTGAGCTACCGGGTGCCGCCTGTCGTGCTGATTCTACCCCGTCGCCTGCTCGCCGCCATCGGCGGCCTGAGCGGGCTGGGCATCGCCGTAAGCCCTTGGCTGGTGTGGTGGGAACAGGTGACGGGCCAGGGGCTCGCCTTGGGCGGCCAGCCGGCCCCGATCTTTACCCACCCCGTCATTGGCACAACCCTCCCCGGGACGCCGCTGCTGCTGTGTCTCGGGGGGCTCTGTGTTGCGCTCTGGCTCCAGGAGATCCGCACCCCGCGCCGACGGCGCACACCGGCTGCCCAGACCAGCCCGGTGCTCGGTGCGGTCATCACGGGCGCACTCAGTGGGCTTATGGGTTTGGCCATGCTGACGCGCTGGGGTCTGCCCGGATTGACCGTCGCCGATCAGGTCGGACCAGGGCTCTATCTGCTGGTGACTGCCAGCGGACTTCAGGCAGCGACGTTGCTCTGGCTGGCCACCCGGCGGGCGGCGTGGCCCGATTCGCACCAGGCGACGCCATGAAACGATGGATCAGCCAGGGGTGGCTCGTGCTGCTGCTGAGTGCCTGCGGTGGCACCCCAGCGGCCAGCCCTCACGCCCCGGCGAGTTCGGCGTTGCCGCTGCCGGAAATCGCCCTCAAATATCGGGTGCGGGATTTCGTGACGAGTGGCCGGGGCTGGCCGGCGATTGGGGGTTGTCACGATCCCTACTATCCTTTTTGGTTACCACCCGAGGAGGCAGCGGCGATGGCGGCAGCTCGGACGGCCTTGGCGCAGACCGATCCGG
>DASWWB010000445.1:0-3957 GCA_036406115.1 Herpetosiphonaceae bacterium | reverse complement strand
GCCCCGGCCAGCGCCGCCGCCGAGCCGCCGCCCGGGGTGGGCTTGCCGGCGGCGAAGGTCGCGAGCGTGTGCTGCGGCACCCAGTCGGCGCCCTCGGCCGGCGCCGCGCCGGCGGCGAGCTTCTGCTCAAGCACCTGGTCGCGGCGGAAATTGTTGAGCTGGAGATAGTGCTCGGCGGCGTCCAGCAGCGCGTCCTGCGGCACCAGGCCGACAATCTCGCTCTCGGCGACCGTCAGGCCGTAGCGCGCCGCCTCGGCCCGGATCATCTCGACGACCCGGTGGATGGGCGTGCCGGCGAAATTGACGAGGTTCATCGAAATCTGGGCGCGGCCGTCGACCAGCAGGCCCAGCGCCTTGACGAAGCGCAGGCCGCCGCCCATGAAGCGGACGGACTTGGCGATTTTGCTGGCGATCTCCAGGTTGTCGCTGTTCAGATAGACGTTGTAGGCGATCAGCGGCGGGCGGGCGCCGACCACCGTCGCGCCGGCGGGGGTGGCTTTGGCCGGGCCGAAATCCGGGGCGCGGCCGGGATCGCGGGCGACGTTTTTCTTCCACTTCTCATACTCGCCCTTGCGCACGTCGGCCAGGTTGCGGCGCTCGGGGCGGGTGGCGGCCTCCTCGTAGAGATAAACCGCGATGCCCAGCTCCTCGCCGATCCGCTTGCCGACCGCGCGGGCCAGGGCGACGCACTCGGCCATGGTCACGTCGCTCAGCGGCACGAAAGGCACCACGTCGGTGGCGCCGATGCGCGGATGGGCGCCCTTGTGCTCATCGAGATTGATCAGGCCCTGGGCGGCGCGCACGCCGGCGAAGGCCGCCTCGCCCACCGCCGCCGGCGGCCCGGCCCAGCTGATCACGGTGCGGTTATGGTCGGCGTCGGACTGGACGTCCAGCAGCCGCACGCCGGAGACCGCCGCGATCGCGTCGCGGATGGCCGCGATCACCTCGGGGCGGCGGCCCTCGCTGAAGTTGGCGATGCACTCAACCAGCGCCATTGCTGTTGTCTCCTTGCTAGAAAAATCACGCTGGCGGCCATTATACCCGCAGCTGGGGGGGAGCTATCAGCTATCAGCTATCGGCTATCAGGGCGCGACTTCGGGGCCGTTCAGTTTGGCCGGGAGGCGTTCTGCGCTTCAGACCGTGGCCTGACAGCTGATAGCTGATAGCTCGATTTAGCGGGACAGGCGCATCACGACTTCGCCGTCGTCGATCTCGCCAGTCGCCTCGAAGCCGACGGCGCGGTAGAGTCGCTCGGCGACCTCGTTGCCGGGGACGTAGCTGAGGCGGATCTCGCTCTCGGGACTGGCGGCTTTGAGCTGATCGATGATCGCCAGCAGGGCGGCTTTGCCATAGCCCTTGCCCTGGAGATCCTTGCCGATCATGAAGCGGATGATCCACTGATGGCCGGTTTCGCTGTCGAGGCCGGTGGCGACGAAGCCGACGAGCTGGCCGTCGGCGTGGATGGCGCGGGGCTGCCAGGAGGGGTAGACATAGGATTGGGCGAGCGTGTAGAGGTTGCTGGCAACGTAATCGGTCTGGTCATCGGCGACGACGAGCTTCACGCAGTCGCGGAAATTGTGCTCGGTCACCGGAATGAGTTCAATGGCGGGCATGGCGCTCCTTTGCTGGGCGGCGCCCGGCGCGTCCCGGGCGGCTGCTGGCGGTTGACAGGCGCATCATAGCCCGGCGGGCGGCGGGCCGGCTTCGGCCGCCGGGGGGAATTGGCGGCGCCAAAACGCCGGACCCCGCCAATCGTGGCGGGGTCCGGCGGAGAGACGGGAGCGGGCGCTGCCTACTGGACGCCGACGGCGCTCCAGGCCTGGGCGACCGCGTTGTACTGGGCGCTGCCGGTGCCGTAGAGGTCGCGGGCGGCGTTCAGGGTCGCGGTGCGGGCGCCGAGGAAGGTGGTGCTCGGGCCCATGTAGACCGTCAGGGCGCGGTAGAAGATAGCGCCGGCGGCGGAGCGGCCGATCCCGGTGACGCTCAGGTTCGACGTGCGGTTGGTGCCGCCCTCGGCCAGGAGGTAGAAGGCCTGGTTCGAGATGCTGCTGTTGGTGTGGACGCCGCAGTTGTCATTGGAGCTGGAGGGCGAGCAGGTGCCCGGGTACAGGCGCTTGCTGTAGTGGTCGGGATCGCCGGCGGCGGCCGGGTTAGCCATGTTGCGCAGCGCGTCGCCCGAGGTGCCGGGGGTGTAGATCTCCTCGCCGATCAGGTAGTTGCCGGGCTTGCTGGTGCGCGAGTACTCGATCAGCGTGCCGAAGATATCGGACATCGACTCGTTGAGGGCGCCGGACTCCTTGGAGTAGATCAGGCCGGCCGTCTTCTCGGTCAGGCCGTGGGTGATCTCGTGGCCGGCCACGTCGAGCGAGACCAGCGGGGTGAAGGTCGTGCCGTCGCCGTCGCCGTAGGTCATGCTGGAGCCGTTCCAGAAGGCGTTGTTGTAGCGGCTGCCGTAGTGGACGCGGCTCGGGACGCGGAAGCCGTTGCCGTCGATGCCGCGGCGGCCGAAGTTGTTCAGGTAGTAGTCCCAGGTCAGCGTAGCGCCGTACTGGGCGTCGACCGCGGCGCTCTGGCGCGAGCTAGAGGTGTTGGTGCCCCAGATGTTGTCGCTGTCGGTCATCGTGGTGGGGTTGCCGTTGGTGCGGTTGTTCATATCGACGACGTAGGCGCCGCCGCGCGTGTTGTCGCGCAGGTAGTAGACGCCGCTGAGCAGGTCGGTCGTCAGGGTGACGTTGCCGCTGTAGAGGCTCTTGCCGGTGCCGGTGGCGTTGGCGGTGTCGATGTCATTGTAGTAGGAGGCCAGGCTGCCGTCCTTGGCGTTGATGAAATACTCGTGGTGGGCGGTGGCGTCGGTGCCGTCCTCGATGTGAATGCTGACCTGGTAGGCCAGGACGTTCAGCTCGGGGAGGATGACCAGCCGGGCGGCGGGCGCCTCGGGCAGCGCGGCCTTGTAGGCCAGCTGGCCCTTGGCGGCGGCGATCGCCTGGTCGGCGCTCAGCGTCGGCTTGACATCCAGGTTGACGGCGAAGAAGTCGCCGCTCTGCTCGATGTTGCCGGCGGCGTCGATGTGGCTGACCAGCTGGCCGCCGAACACCGGCACGCCCTTGTAGAACTGATCGAGGCGGACGTGGGTCGCGATGTCGTCCTGCTCGGCGCTGCGCAGTTGCAGGTCGCCGGCGGCGTTGCCCTTGCTGGAGAAGAAGGAGAGGCTGCGATCGGTCGCGGCGGTGACCCACTCGGGCCGCTTGCCGCCCACTTCGTGGTACGACTGCTTGAGGACGCCTTTGCCGCGGGCTTTCTCTTGGGCGCTGGCCAGCTGAACAGTCATGGTGATCAGCAGGAACATGGTGATGAACGAAGCCAGAGTGAATGAACGACGGCGAGCCATAAAAGTCCTCCACAGAAGGGTGAGACGCTGGTGCGCGCAGAGGGGCGGAAAGTCATGCCAGCACATCGGGGGGCGCTGGTATATACTTAGGACGAACCCCGCTCGCAACACGTTCTGAATAGAATTCACTATATCCGCATATTGGTATAATTTCAGTAAAAAGACTAGCGATGTACTAGCGGAGAACTAGCGAACAACTAGGGCCCGCTGGCGCGCGGGGCTCGGGCGCCGGCGACCTCGAACTACTTGTAGGAGCTTCATCCCATGGTCGAATGGACTATCGAGCGCGTGCAGAATCTCATCCAATCCCCCAACCGCGTGCTTCGCGAGGAACCATGGAAGTCATGGATTCACGCTCACGGGGGCTTGCAAGAGGTCTATCAAAAGCTGCGCGGCCTGCCGCTGACCGAGAGCCAGCGCAAGGTCCTGGAGATCATCCTCGCCAACCCCAGCGCCTCGGTGGACACCTACACCAACGCCCTCGGCATGCATTTCACCACCTACCACCGCCACCAGCGCGCGCTGTTCAACACGGTCATGGATTTCCTCAACCATGGCGGGATCGCGGC
>DASWWB010000444.1:0-8199 GCA_036406115.1 Herpetosiphonaceae bacterium | reverse complement strand
GCGCGTTGTTGTCGCAGGATGCGAGGCGTGGTACAGTGACATAATCATGAATTTTAATCTTTCCCCGCCCCGGAGGTCCCCATGAACCTATCGTTGCTCCGCCTGCCCCTCCTGCTCCTGCTCCTGCTTGCCGGCTGCGGCGCCCAGAGCGCGGACCCGCTGGCCGGCGATTCCCGGGCCGCCGGCGCCCCCGCCGCGCCGCTGCGCTTCGGCTACGATCTCTGGCCCGGCTACTACCCGGCGCTGATCGCCCGCGACCAGGGCTATTTCACCCAGGCCGGCGTGGAGGTCGAGGCGATCCACCCCGAGCGCACCGACTCGATGATGGCCGACTTCGCCGCCGGCAAATACGACGCGATCGCGGTGGCGCTTGGCGATCTGATCAGCCTGAGCCAGACCTATCCCGACTTGCAGATCGTGCTGGTGTCCGATGAGTCGGCGGGCGGCGACGCGGTGATCGCCGCGCCCGGGATCGGCGGCGTGGCGGGGCTGCGCGGCAAGCGGATCGGCGTCAACCAGGGCGGTTTCGGCGAGCTGTTCGTGACGACGATGCTGGCCGACCACGGCCTGACGCCGGCCGACGTGACCCTGATCGACATGGACGCCGCCGATCTGCCGGCCAGGCTGGCGGCGGGCGAGATCGACGCCGGCCACAGCTGGGAGCCCTATGTCACCGAGGCGGTGAGCGGCGGCGGCAAGCTGCTGTTCTCCAGCGCCCAGACGCCGGGCCTGATCCCGGACGCTGTCGCTTTTCGCGGCGCGGTGGCGCGCGAGCGGCCGGCGGCGGTCAGGGCCTTCGTGGCCGGCTGGTTCGAGGCTGTCCAGTTCTGGCAGGCCAACCCGCTGGAGGGGACGGCGGTCGCGGCCCGGGCCCTCCAGCTCAAGCCCGAGGAGATTTCGCTCAAGGGGATCCATCTGCTGACCGCCGCCGACAACCGGGCGCTGTTCCAGCGCGGCGAGACCACAGCCTCGCTCTACCACACCACCCGCCTGTACGGCGATTTCTTCGCCAGGATCGGCGCGATCCGCACGCCGCCGGACCCCGAGAAGCTGCTCAACCCGGGCTTCCTGCCCTAGGCGGGCACGCGAACACACGGGGCGGCTCCAGGCCGCCCCGCGTGGTTTTAGGCTGACAGGCTTAGAACGGCTCCCAGACCGGCTCGCCCTCCATCACCTTTTTGAGCTGATCGGGGAAGCGGTCGTGGCGCAGGGGCTTGCCGATGAAGCCGTCGAAGCCGGCGCCGCGGGCCTTGGCGACATCCTCGGCCGTGTTATCGGCGGTGACGGCGATCACCGTCACATCCTGGAGCTTGGGATGCTCGCGGATCTTTTTGAGGATGCTGTAGCCATCCTCGCCGGGCAGATTCAAATCGAGCAAAATGAGATTGATCGGCGGCACGTCCTCTTTGGCCATGAAGGCGAAGAGTTGCTTGCCAGAGGGGCGGACATTGCAGTAGCGCACCCGAGTGTCGTCATTGAGCATCTCGGTGATGATCCACATGTTGTCGGCATTGTCTTCGACGACGAGCACATATGCTTTGCTGATGGGTGCCATGGCCGGGTCCTTTCGCGACGCAGCAATGAAAACAGCGGGGCTTGGGAGTATCTTACGCCAGGGGGGCGGGCTTGGCAACTCTGCCCAGGCCGGTTTGTGCAGGTTGCCCGCGCTATGCGGCCTAGTGCGGCTCAGACCTCGTGGGCGGCGGCGGCGGCAGCGTCGTAGGGCCGGCCCTGGTTCTGGGCGCGGCTGCCGCTGAGCCAGGCGTTGCCGGCCTCGATGAAGCGCCAGGGCGCCGCCTGCGATTCGGGCGTGGCGCCGATGCCGATGCGCGGCGTCATCAGCACGCGCTCGTCGGCGACCGGCGCGCCGTAGGCCAGGTAGAGCGGGCCGGGCTCGCTCAGCCAGCCGCCGTCGAGCGCGCGGTCGATCGCCATGGCTTTGCAGAGCCTGGCAGGACCGCGGGTCAGGTCGCGCTCCTTGGTCGCCGGGCCGCGCAGCTCGGCCATGCGCCCGGCGCCCTCCAGGTCATCGAGCGCCCGGAACAGCACGGCGGCGCCGCGGCCCGCGCCCTCGGTCACCGCGTTCAGGCAGAAATACATGCCATAGATCAAATAGACATACGACATGCCGGCGGGCCCGAACATCGAGCGGGCGCGCTCCGAGGGGCCGCGGTGGGCGTGACAGGCGGGATCCTCGGGGGTGTAGCCCTCGGTCTCGATAATCCTGCCGCTGAGCCTGGTGCCGTCGGGCAGCACCCGCACCAGGCGCTGGCCCAGCAGCTCGCGGGCCACGGTCAGGGTCGGGCGGTCGAAAAACGCGGCGGGAATGACCCGCTCCGCTTGCTCGCTCATCTCATCCTCCGTCTAGGGCGATTCCCGCTCCATCGTACCAAAAGATCGCCGCCGCGCTGCGGCGCCCATCACCCATGCGCGACGCGGGGCCGCCAGAGCTTCGTCAAGCCCCGGCGGCCCCGCGTCCCGTCGCGCGTGCGGCGCGCTACGCTTCCATGCGGGCGCGCAGCTGCTGGAGCGCGCCGGCCTCGATCTGCTGGATGCGCTGGCGGGTGCGGCCGACGACCGCGCCGACCTCGGAGAGCGAGCGCAGCTTGCCGTCGTTGAGGCCGTAGCGCAGGGTCAGCACCTCGCGCTCCTGATCGGTCAGCATGTCGAGGGCGGCCCGGGTGTACTGGGCGTCGATCGCGCTGAGCATCGCGTCCATGGTGAGGTCGGTGGCCTCGTCGGGCAGCGTGTCGCCGAGCAGGGTTTCGTTCTCGTCGCCCTTGGGCGTGGAGAGCGAGACCGGTGCCTGGGCGATCGCCAGCAGGTCGCTGATCTTGGCCTCGTCCACCCCCAGCGCGGCGCTGATCTCGGTGGCGGTCGGATCTCGGCCCAGCATCTGGAGCAGGCGGGTCTCGACCCGGCGGACCTTGATCAGCAGCTCCCAGCGGTGGACGGGCAGGCGGATGAGCCGCCCGTGGTTGGCCAGCGCCCTGGTGATGGCCTGGCGGATCCACCAGCTGGCATAGGTGGAGAAGCGGACGCCCTTGTCAGCGTCGAAGCGCTCGATCGCATTCATCAGGCCGATGTTGCCCTCCTGGATCAGGTCCTGGAAGGGCAGGCCGAAGCCGCGGTAGCGCTTGGCCACGCTCACCACCAGCCGCAGGTTGGCGCGCACCAGATGGGCGCTGGCCTCCTGGGCGGCCAGGTGGGCGCACCGGCCGCGCCCGCCGCCGGCGGAGCAGCTTTCATGGGACAGGGCCCGCGCCTGCTGAATCGTTAACGCCAGCTGATGCTCCTCGTCGGCGTCGAGCAGCGGGGTTTCGGCAATCTCGTTCAGATAGCGTTGCAGCCCGTCGTCTAGGGCTGGCTCATTGGTGATCGTCTTCATCGCGCAATCTCCTGCCGTTTTGGGTAGGCACACGCTCAGTTTACAGAACCTTAAGGCGCGGGGGCATAGGGTCTGTACCCTACTTTTTAGAATGATTTCAGGTTTGGGGCTCCCACCCCCGCCACGGCCCAGAGGGCGCCCCCGGGAGGAGCGGGGCCCAGAGGGCACCCCGGCGCGCCCCCTTGCAACCCCCAAAAGTACGCGCGTAGTCGGTGATGATTCTGGGTTCGTGGGTACCATGCATGCTGCTTGGGGCTTTGTAGGTTACACATAGGTTGCTGCGGGCTGGAGCGAGATGATCTTGGGCGGGGATTGGCGATTTTAGGATGATTTTGAAGGGAACCCCGCCCCCTTCCCAAGCCGCGACGGAAACAATCTCACCCTCACCGCTAAAACCAAAAACGGGCCGCCCTGCGACGACCCTGTGCGCCCAAAAATAAAGAGCGCCCATTGCGGCCTTTGGGGGATGCAAGGGGCATGCCCCCTTGCGCTCCTCCCGCCAGGGAGGCGGGGGAGGGATAAAATCCCCCCTGGCAAGGGCAAAACCCTCCCGGCAGGATGAAAGCCCCGCCGGGCAGTGGCGAAGGGGAAGCGGGTGGCTATCGCCCCTAGCAGGGGCCGGGGGTGGTACAATGCCCGTGTACCCTCATTCACAGCGAGCGCGTATCACAGATAGCGGCAAGCGGCGAAAGGAGGCGCGCATGCGACGAACAATGGTTGTGGCGGGGTGGCTGTGGCTGCTGCTCGCCTGCGGGCTGGCGACGCCGGCCCGGGCGGCGGGGAGCCAGGTCTGCCACGCGCCGGTCTCCGGCATCATCAACCCGGCCGTGGCGGATTACCTCTCCCGCGCCGTCAAGCAGGCGGCGGCGGACTGCCAGGCCCTGGTCATCACTCTCAACACGCCGGGCGGGCTCATGGCCTCCACCTGGCAGATCGGCGAGACGCTGCTTAACGCGCCGCTGCCGGTCGTGGTCTATGTGGCGCCCCAGGGCGCCGGCGCCGGCTCGGCCGGCGTGTTCATCACCTACGCGGCCCACGTGGCGGCCATGGCCCCCAACACCAACATCGGCGCCGCCCACCCGGTCGCCGGCGGCGGCGAGGACATCGGCGACGATCTGCGCGACAAGATCACCAACGACGCCGTGGCCCGCATTACCACCTGGGCGCGGACCAACGCGCGCAACCCCGACTGGGCCGAGCAGGCGGTCCGCCAGAGTGTCTCGATCGGCAGTGACGAGGCCCTGCGGCTCAACGTGGTCAATCTGGTCGCCGCCGACCACGCCGATCTGCTGCGCCAGCTCGACGGGCTCGACGTGCGCCTGGCCGACGGCAGCGAGCGGACCCTCGCCACCCTCGACGCCCCGCTCCAGCTGATCGAAATGTCCTTCGTCGAGCGCATGCTCCACTTGCTGGCCGATCCCTCGGTCGCCACCATGCTGATCAGCCTGGGCAGCCTGGCGCTGTATTTCGAGCTCGCCAACCCCGGCCTGGGCGTCAGCGGCGTGCTGGGCGGCGTGTCGATCGTCCTGGGGCTGTACGGCCTGAGCGTGCTGCCGCTGACGATGGCCGGCGTCTTGCTCCTGGTGCTGTCGCTGATTTTGTTTGGCATCGATATCTTCGCCACCAACCATGGCGCCCTGACTTTCGGCGGGATCGCCGCGTTCGTCGTCGGCGCGCTGCTGCTGGTCGACACCGAGGCGGCGCCGGGCGTGAGCGTGGCCAAGAGCGTGATCGCCGCCGTCGCCTTGGCGATGGGCCTGGTCGGCGCCCTGATCATCTGGCTGGTCCTCAGCGGCCGCCGCCTGCGCGAGGTGAACGGGTCCGACGGGCTGCGCGGGACGCTGGTCCCGGTGCGGGCCACGATCGCCCCCGAGGGCATGGTCTTCGCCCAGGGCGCGCTCTGGAAGGCCCGCTCGCTGGACCGGATCGAGGTCGGCGACCAGGCTGAAATTGTCGATGTCGATGGTTTGACCCTCGTTGTGCGGCGCCCGCAGCTCGCTGGCGCGCTGGAAGCCCCCCGCCTGGGGGATGGAGGTCTGTGATGGGTGGCGGAGTTGTCGTCTTCTTCGTCGTGCTGCTGGTCATTTTCCTGATCTCAGCGATTAAAATCATCCCCGAATACGAGAAGGGCGTGATCTTCCGGCTGGGCCGGCTGGCCGGGGCGCGCGGCCCTGGCATGTTCTTCGTCATCCCGATGCTGGAGCGCATGTTCCGCGTCGACACCCGCGTGATCACCATGGACGTGCCGGCGCAGGAGGTCATCACCCGCGACAACGTGACCATCCGCGTCAACGCGGTGCTGTATTTCCGGGTGCTGGATCCCGCCCGCGCCGTCACGACGGTGATGGACTATATCCGCGCCACCATGCAGATCGCCCAGACGACCCTGCGCTCGGTGGTCGGTCAGGTCGAGCTTGACGAGCTGCTGGCCCAGCGCGATCAGATCAATCACAAGCTCCAGCAGATCATCGACGACCAGACCGAGCCCTGGGGCATTAAGGTGACGATCGTCGAGCTGAAAGACGTGGAGCTGCCGCAGTCGATGCAGCGCGCTATGGCCCGCCAGGCCGAGGCCGAGCGCGAGAAGCGCGCCAAGATCATCCACGCCGACGGCGAGTTCCAGGCCTCCAAGATGCTGGCCGAGGCCGCCGATGTGATCGCCCAGGAGCCGGTGACGCTCCAGCTGCGCTACCTGCAAACCCTGACCGAGATCGCGGTCGAGAAGAACTCGACGCTGATTTTCCCCTTCCCGATCGATCTGGTGCGGCCGTTCCTGGAGATGACCGGCATGAACAGCGCCGGCTCGGCCCATCGGCCCGCGCCGCCGACCCGCCCCGCGCCGGCGCCCGCCCCGGCTCCCTCGCACCACGATACGCCCGCCCCCGGCTTGCAGCAGCTCGGCCACACCGACCAGCCGCGCCAGCAGGGCCTGCCGCAGTTCGCCCCCGGCCAGACCGACCAGCCGCGCCAGCAGGGCCAGCAGGCGCAGCCCCACCCGCAGCAGCGGCCCAAGTTCGATCCGCTGACCGGCCGCCCGGTCGGCGAATAAGCCCCGCCGGCGGGCCGGTCCTTCGCGGATCGGCCCGCCGCCTTTAACCAGCCGGAAGGATCGCCGTGGAGCAAAACGAGATTGACATCGCCGGCCATGTCGTCGCGATCTGGTGCCGCGACCCCGAGGTCCGCGAGCAGATCGAAGCCGCGCTGGCGCCGCTCGGGCTGCGGCTTGTCGCCGCCGACACCGTGGCGGATATCGTGGCTGCGGCGCCGGCGTGCGCGGTGTTCCATCTGCCGCTGCGCAAAAATGAGGACCCGGCGTTTGTCGATGCGTGGGAGCAGGCCCGGGCGCAATCGCACATTCTGTCGATCCGAACGCGAGTTAAGCCTGCGGGCGAACCTAGGCTAGGATCAATCAATCGATATTCATGGTTATTTGATGATGCCGTGAATCTGCCGCTTGATGCGGACGTGCTGGAGGAACTGGCGATGCGCGTGCGGCGCAACATCCAGCGGGAGATTTTCAAAGGGCGGCTCCCGGATCTGTCAGTCGGCTCCTAGCGGGACGCGGTTTGGCGGGCTGGCCCGCTGCGGATCGGCCCGCCGCGTTTGATGGAGGGCTCTATGGAGTGGAACGAGATCGATATCACCGGGCAGACCGTCGCCATCTGGTGCCGCGACCCCGAGGTTCGCGAGCAGATCGAGGCCGCGCTGTCGCCGCTCGGGCTGCGGTTTGTCGCCGCCGACACGGTTGCGGCTATCCAGGCTGCGGCGCCGGCGCTCGCGGTGTTCCATCTGCCGCCGCGCGAGAATGAGGATCCGGCATTTGTGGATGCTTGGGAGCAAGCCCGACGTCAGGCGCATCTCCGGGCAATTCAAACGCGGATTGAGACAGCAGATGACCGTAAGCTGCGGATTACTCGGTATGGCGGGCTATTTGACGATTACGTGAATCTGCCGCTTGATGCGGGCGCGATGGAGGAACTGACGATGCGCGTGCGGCGCAACATCCAGCGGGATATTTTCAAAGGGCGGCTTGTGAATCCTCCGGCGGATGCCTAGCTGCTTCGAGGAACGCTTTGGCGATTGATGTCGCAGGGCAAACCGTCGCGGTGTGGTGCGAGATTGGGGCGGAGCGGAAGCGAATCGCGCATATCTTGGCGCCGTTGGGATTGCGGGTTGTCGCTGTCAGCGGCCTTGATGAGATCGATGCGGCGCGGCCGGCATGCGTGCTGTTTTATACGCCATGGGATCGGCAGCCAGCCTTCGCGCAGGCGTGGGACGCTCAAAGGGCGCTGAGATCGTTTCCCGCGATCAGATTGATTCCGCGAACCTCAGCATGGATGCCGTCGACGTGGATAGCGATCGACGACATCATGACGATCCCGTACGAGGCGGAAGAATTGATCATGCGCGTGCGCCGCCGAATCGAGCTATGGCTTGCCCGCCAGCATGGGCCGCCGGCGGACGGATGAGCGCGCGGCCCCGCCAAAAGTTGGCGGGGCCGCAGTGGTTTAGGGCGCGGCGGGGCCGGCGGCGCGCAGATCCTCCAGTCGGCGGTGGTAGCGCTGGTAGGCGCGGCGGAGGACGGCGCGGGGGATGCCCAGCTCGTGGGCGCGCTCGGCGATGCTTTGGCGGCCGACGAGGAGCGGGGCGATCCAATCCTCGTTGTAGTCGTCGGCCTCGCGGGCGGCGGGGCTGGGTTGGCGGCGGGCCTCCAGGCGGGCGCCGAGCGCCACCGCCTCCATGTAGAGCAGGCCGATGCCGCAGCGCACGGCGATAGCCTTGCCGCGCTCCAGCTCCGATCGAGCCAGCGC
>DASWWB010000443.1:0-3108 GCA_036406115.1 Herpetosiphonaceae bacterium | reverse complement strand
GCCGCCGTCGTCCACCACGGCGGGGCGGGGACCACGGGGGCGGGGCTCCGCGCCGGCTGTCCAACCTTGATTTGCCCCTTTTTCGGCGATCAGTCGTTTTGGGGACGGCAGGTTGCCCGCCTGGGTGTTGGGGTGCCGCCGATCCCCCAGCGCCGGTTGACGGTTGACCGGCTGACGGCCGCGCTCCAGCGGCTGACGGGCACGCCGGCGTTCCGGGCGCAGGCGCTGGCGCTGGGCCGGAACCTTCAGGCGGAAGACGGGGTTGGCCGAGCCGTCGCCTGGATCACGCAGCAGGTTGGCGCGCCGTCGGGTTGACGGACCGCTGCGGCCGCAGTATGATGCGGCGGCTTCGCGGTGTGAACCGCTCATAGCGACTCGGCGCAGCATACCGAGATCTGGCGGAGACTGTCACCTAGGGGGGCAGTCTTTTGTGCTGTGGCGGCCCCCGCCTGCCAGCGCAGCCGACGTGCGTGCTGCGGCGGCTGAAAGGAGCCCCGGTCATGCCCACCCGACACCCGACGGCACCCTCGATCCGCACCCTGCTGCTGCTGGTGGCGGGGATGCTCACCCTCGTGGGCTGTCTCTCGTTCTGGCAGCTTCCGGATCCCACCATGGACCGCCTGGGCGTACGCGGCAGTGAACTGGGCATCGGGCGCTTGATCAGTGCCATTGCCCTGTTGAGCATGGGGGCGAGCCTCCTGCCCTGGCGGCTGCGCAGCCTTGCCGCCGCGCTCGGCGCCGCGACGAGTATCGGCCTGCTCTTTTGGCTGCGCGAGGCCGCCGTGACGAGCGCAGGCTGGTGGATCACGGGGAGTGGCCTGGGACTGATGCTCTTGATCAGCCTGGTGCCCGACGCGTGGTGGCCCCCAGAGCACGGCCTCCTGGGTCCCTAAACCGGTGAGTCGGATTTGACACGATGGCGCACGTCCGGTACTATGCCAGCGAACCCATGAACGCAAGAGCGTGCCTCGGCGCAACCATCCGAGACCTGGAGGAGACTGTCACCCAAGGGCAGTCTTTTGTGTTGTCTGCGCTATGGGAGGTCTCCGCGCTGTGGCACCACACGAGCCACCAGGTCGGAGGACCCCAATGCCACATCCGCGCATGCGCTACCTCAATCCCTCAGAACGGACGATGCTCATGCTCGTAGGCAGCTTGCTGATGATCCTCGGGTTTCTGAGGCCCTGGGGCAACTCGCCGCTCTGGGGCGTGTCGCTCCGGGCCATCGATACCGAGATGGGCATCCTGGTGTGGGGGGCAGCGCTCCTCATCCTCCTGGTGGCGGTTGTTCAACCGCGACGGTACCGGGCAATCATCGTAACCTTGAGCGGTTCAATCGGGTGTTGGCTCCTGCTCTGGCCCCTCCAAGCGCATACCGCTATCACGCGTGGTTGGTGGGAGGCCATCCTGGGCAGGAGCATCTGTTGCCTGGTGGCCCTCGCACCAACGGGATGGTGGCGGCCATGAGTCCGATCTCGGAGCAGCCCATGCTGGCCGTCCGTACCTTTATTGCGGCCGGAACCGGCCCCACGCTGTTTGAGCAATGCACGACCGCGATTCAAGCGGTCAATCACCAGCTGGATGGCTGGCTCTACACCCACCACCTGACGCCCGCGCAGCTGCTCCATGTCACTGCCAACACCCATTTTGTCTTTCAGGGGGCGCAGCCGATCGCGACCCATAGCCTCACCGTGATCTATCAGCCGTCTGGCGCTGGGGCGG
Organism: Herpetosiphonaceae bacterium; assembly: GCA_036406115.1. Taxonomy (GTDB): domain Bacteria; phylum Chloroflexota; class Chloroflexia; order Chloroflexales; family Herpetosiphonaceae; genus DASWWB01. The sequence goes on along the minus strand of DASWWB010000443.1, from coordinate 1,386 downwards.
GACCGCCAACCCCGGACGCCCCCGCCCTGGAGTCGAGCGAGCCATGAGCTCGCCCGCAGAGGAGTTCCGTATGACAGAATCCCCCCGGCCTGGCCCGGCCGCCCACTGGAGCGCTACCCGGCTCGCGCGTATCCTTGGCCCGATGCAGCATTTCGTCCATCAGGCCCAATCGGGCGGACTGGTCTTGCTGGCCGTCACGGTGCTGGCGCTGCTCCTGGCGAATACCGGGCTCGCCGCCGCCTATGAGCACATCCTGCATACCCATGCTGGCGTGGCCGTCGGCGACGCCATGCTCGATCTCTCGCTCCAGCACTGGATCAACGATGGGCTGATGGCGATCTTCTTCTTCCTCATTGGCCTGGAAATCAAGCGCGAGTTGCTGGTCGGCGAACTCGCCCGGCTCCGGGCTGCGGCCCTCCCGATCATTGCGGCGCTCGGCGGGGTGGTCGTGCCCGCTCTGATCTATGTCGGGATCAATGCCGGCGGCCCAGGCACGCGTGGCTGGGGCATTCCGATGGCCACCGATATTGCCTTTGCGCTCGGCTGTCTGGCGCTCCTGGGCTCACGGATCCCGTTTGCGCTCAAGATCTTCTTGACCGCTGTCGCCATCGTCGATGATCTGATTGCGGTGCTGGTCATCGCCATCTTCTATTCGGGGCAGCTCAATCTCCTGGCGCTCAGCGCCGGCATCGCCATGCTGGGGGGGCTGCTCGTGCTGAATCATCTCGGCATTCGGACCCCGGTGGTCTATGTCGTCGCCGGCGTTGGCGTGTGGCTCGCCTTTCTGGCCTCAGGGGTCCATGCCACGTTGGCCGGCGTGGCGGTGGCGCTGACGATTCCCGCCCGGAATCGAATCGACGCGCCCACCTTTGTCGCGCGCGCCCATGGGATCATCCATCGCTTTGCGCCCGAAACAACGCCCTCGCCCCCCATGCTGGTGGACGAAGCGCAGCAGAGCGCCGTCCTGGCGCTCGAAGATCTCTGTGAACAGGTCCAGGCGCCGCTCCAAAAACTGGAGCACAGCCTCCATGGCTGGGTGACCTGGCTGATTATGCCGATCTTCGCCCTGGCGAATGCTGGCGTCGCCCTGTCGCTGGCCAGCGTCCAGGGATCGGGCCTGCCGATCTTCCTCGGCGTGGTGCTGGGGTTGGTCCTCGGCAAGCCGCTGGGCCTGGTCGGCGCCTCCTGGCTGGCGGTCCGGCTCGGGATCGCCGAACTGCCAGCCGGCGTTACGTGGCGCCACATGCTCGGGGTTGGCATGCTGGCCGGCATCGGCTTCACCATGTCGATTTTTATCGCCAGTTTGGGCCTGACCACCCCTGCCGCCCAGGCGGCAGCGAAGACCGGGATTCTTCTGGCCTCGGTGCTCGCCGGCGGCAGTGGCCT
>DASWWB010000442.1:0-13395 GCA_036406115.1 Herpetosiphonaceae bacterium | reverse complement strand
GGGGACCGTCGATCTGCGGATCGAGCGCCACAGCATCCCGGTCGCCGGGCTGCCGGCGGGGCTTGACGGGCTGCGGATCGGCCAGCTCAGCGACATGCACTTCGGGCCGTGGTACTCGCGGCGCTGCCTGGCGGCGGCCCTGGCGGCGCTCCGGCGCGAGCAGCCGGATCTGATCGCCCTGACCGGCGATTTCATCGACCGGGTCGGCGCATTGCCGGAGCTGGGGCGCCTGCTTGCCGGCCTCAGCGCGCCGCTCGGCGTGTGGGCCTGCCTGGGCAACCACGATTACTGGAGCGATCCCGGCGCGGTGGCGCGGGCGCTGGACGAGCTGGGCGTCCGCGTGCTGGTGAACGGCCACGGCGCGGTCCGGCGCGGCGGGGCGGCGCTGACGGTGGCGGGAGTCGCCGATCCCTGGTTCGGGGCGCCGGATCTGGCGGCGGCGCTGGCGGGCGCGCCGGACGCGCCCGTCGTGCTGCTGGCCCATGCGCCGGACTACGCCGACAAGACCGGGCGGCGGATCGCGCTCCAGCTCTCCGGCCACGCCCACGCCGGCCACGTCAATCTGCCGCTATTGGGGCCGCTGGTGGTGCCGCTGATGGGCGAGCGCTATCGCAACGGGCTGTATCGGGCCGGGGCGGGCTGGCTGTATGTGAGCCGCGGCCTGGGCGGGCTGCCGATCCGGCTCGGCGCTCCGCCCGAGGCCGCCATCCTGACGCTGCGGCGGGCTTAGCCGCAGAGATCGCAGCGCTCGCCCTTGAGCAAATCGCCCAGCACCCAGCGCCCGCAGCCGGGGCAGCGGCCGCTCAGCAGCAGCGGCTGCTCCAGCGGCCCGGCGATGGCCGGATCGCCGAGGGCGTCGCGCAGCTCGGCCTGGACCGCCGCCGCCAGCAAGCGGGCGTGATCGATGCGCTCGCCGTCCATATCGAAGGCGAACACCATGCCGGGCAGCACCTTGTGGCGGTCCGGCACATTGTCAAGCGCCTTGGCGTCGATCACCAGCGTGCGCCCCTCCTCGGGCGTCGCCAGCGGCGCCGCGTCGAGCGTGACGGTGTCGCCGCCGAAAAAGCCGCCGTAGTTATGGACTTCCAACACAACGAACCGTGGCAACGCTGCCTGAGTCATGGGGATGGTTCCTTTCGTCATTGAACGGATTGCTTGCTTGCGATTGGTGTTTAGGGGCCAGGGATCAGGGATCAGGCCGGACTCCAGGGAGGCGGGCATTGCCCGAGGCTGCGCTATTGCCCTAGAAAGCGCCCGCCATGACTCGGTCCGGCCTGACCCCTGGCCCCTGATCCCTGACCCCTTCATCCTCACTCCACGCTGTACGCCTGGACCAGATTGGCGATATGGCGCAGGCTGAGCGGCTCGACCGGGACGGCGCGCACCTCGGCGGCGACGGCCTGGTACGTCTCCTCGTTGATCAAAATCTGATTGGGGGCGGCGGCGCCGCAGAGCCTGGCGGCCAGATTGACATCCGGCCCGATCGCCGTGTAGTTCATCATCTGGGCCGAGCCGATATTGCCGACGATGACCTCGCCGGTGCCGATGCCGATGCCGATCGGCACGGCGGGCAGGCCGCGGCTCTGCCAGTCGGCCATCAGCGCCTGGTGGCCGCGCTGCATCTGGCGGGCGGTGCGCACGGCGAGCAGGGCGTGGTCGGGGCGGGGCAGCGGCGCGCCGAAAAAGGCCACCACCTCGTCGCCGACGAACTTATCGACCGTGCCGCCGGCGTCGCGGATGATCATCGTCATCGCCGCGAGGTGCTCGTTGAGCATCTGGGCCACCACGTCGGCGGGCAGTTGCTCGGAGACGCTGGTGAAGCCGCGCATGTCCGAGAACAGCATCGTCAGGGTCATGCGCTGGATCTTGAGGAAATCCTGGCCGGGCGTGCGCAGCATCAGATCGACGACCGCCGGGCTGACATAGCGGGCGAAGGTTTCGCGGACGTGGCGCTGGCGGCGATCCTCGAATAGCGCCGTGTCCATCTGCGAGGCGATCGCCTGGAGCATCTTGACCTCGTCGGCGCCGAAGCCGTGGGCGCCGGGCGGATTGGCGCCGCCGAACACGCCGATAATCTGATTTTGCAAGATCAGCGGCACGCCGATATAGGAGCCGACGTGGGCGTCGACCTGCTGGCGGCGCACCAGCTTGCCGCCCTCGACCGTCTCGCGCGCCAGCGTCCGCAGCGTGTCGCCGATCGGCGAGCGGCTGATATCCTGGTGCGAGGCGGCGCGCAGCTCCAGCTCGCGCTCGTCGGGCGTGTAGAGCATGATGAAGCTCCAGGTCGCGCCGATCGTTTCGGAGAGCAGGGCCAGGGCGCCGGCGAGGGTCGTCTCGAAATCGGGCGTCGAGTCGATCAGCCGATCGAGGCGGTAGATCGCCTCCAGCTCCTTTTTGCGGCAGTGGAGCTGATGGAGCGTGCGGACCTGGGCGATCGCCGAGTCGATCTGCGAGCAAATCGCCGCGACGAGGGCGCGGTCGTCCGGCGACCAGGGGCCGGCGCGGCGGCCGATCACCAGCGTGCCGAGCCGCTCGTTGCGGACGCGGAGGGCGCGGACCAGCACCTCGCCGTCCTCCAGCGCCAGATCGCCGCTGGCGCCGCTGCTGAGCGACTGGCTGACGAGCGTCATGAGCGGCACGCCGTCGGCGGGGCGCCAGCGCTCGTGGGTGATGTGCAGCCCGGGCCAGTCGTTCTCATCGAGCGTCATCACCTGGAGCAGATCGGGCTGCAACGTGGTCTGGATGGCGGCGGCGACGCCGTTGAGAAAGGCCTCGGGGGTCATGGCGGTGTCGCGCACGCGGTCAAGCTCGTAGATCAGCGCCAGCTCGCGCTCGCGCTGGGCCAGCTTAGCCGCCAAAGCGTGTTCGGACATGGGAGTTCGCTCCTTGCCGTCTAGCGGTGTTCGGGCTGCCAGGATAGCACAGCGGCGCCCGTCGCCTCCCGCCGCGCGGCGCCCCGGGGTTGCCCGGGCTGCGACAGGCGGTCGCAGGCCCGGTCAGTCCTGGCGCTGCATCAGCTCCAGCCGGTTGCCGTCGGGGTCGCGGGTGAAAAAGCGGACGATGCCGGGCAGCGGGCGGGCGGCCTCGATCGGATAGCCCTCCCGCTCCAGCTCGGCGCGGGCGGCCGCGACATCATCGACCAGCAGCGCGATGTGGCGGGTCGAGTCGGCGTTGCGCGGCTCGGCCTCGTGGGAGATATGGAGCTCGTGGGCGCCCAGCCGGTACCAGACGCCGTCACGCCCGGCGCCGGCGGGCCGCTCGACCTCCGCCAGGCCCAGCAGGCCGCCGTAGAACGCGCGGGCGGCCTCGACATCGCGCACCACCAGGTTCGCATGGACGAATTCGCGGATCGAAATCATGGCTCCTCCTCGCGGATCTGAATGCCCAGGGCGCGCACCAGCCCCAGCGCCTGGCCGGCGCTGATCGTGGCGCCGCGCAGCTCGGCCAGCCCGACCTGCGCCCGCTCGACCGTCGAGCGCGACAGATCGGCCCCGGCTAGTGTAGCACCTTGCAGATCGGCTTGGGTGAGATCGCAGTCGAGGAACGCGGCGCCGCTGAGCTTGGCGCCGGCGAAGCTGGCCTCGACCAGGATGCAGCGCTCGAAGCTGACATGCTCGAAGACCGCCTGGCTGAAATCGGCGTAGCCGAAATGGCAGTCGCGGAACACTGCGTGGCTGATCTGGGCGCCGACCAGGCGCAGGGCCTGGCCCCGGCAGCGGATCGCCGCCACCCGCTCCAGCTGGGCCTTTTCCCAATCGGCCTCGTTGAGCATCGCCTGCTCCAGCTCGACATCGCGCAGCTGGAGGCCGCGCAGCTTGCTGGCGCTGAGATCGGGCCGGGCCAGCCGCGCGGTTTCGATCGTGACATACTCGGCCCGCGCTCCCGCCAGCGCGGCGTCGGCGACGAGGGCCTCGGCCCAGGCGCCGTGGTCGGCCAGGGCGGCCAGCTCCGTCGGCGCGAGCCGGATTCCTTCGAGCCGGGGGGCGTGCGGGCCGGCCGCCCGCGCTGATCGTTTCTGGCGCATGAGTCGCTCGCTTGTGCTTCGGCGGATCGGCCGCATTATACCAGAGCGCCGCCGCGCCGCTCGGCAGCGAATCCCCCTTGCCAAAACGCCGGCCAGCCGCGATCATGCCGGCCACGCCACCGATGCCCGCCGGCCCGGACGCCGGCTGTTTGCGAGGTTTGCATGAAAAGCCCGACTGACGCCGAACTCGCCGAGCTGCTGCGCCAGCCCGGCCCCGCCGATCTGGCGGCGCTGGATTTGCGCGGACGAAACCTCGACAACGCCGCGCTGCGCGGCGCCAGCCTGCGCGGCACCGACCTGACCGATGCGAGCCTGGTCGGCGCCGACCTGACCGACGCCGTGCTGACCAACGCCATCCTCGTCGGCGCCAAGCTCGACCGGGCCATGCTCGCCGGCGCCAATCTGCGCTACGCCAATCTCGACGGCGCCTCGCTGACCCACGCCAACCTGGCGAAGGCCACGCTCTACGACGCCTCGCTGCAAGGCGCCGATCTGCGCTACGCCGATTTGCGGGAGAGCGTGTGCCGCCGGGCCTTTTTCGACGACGCCAAGTTTGGCAAGGCGCTGCTGCAAGGCGCCGATATGGCCGACACGATCGTGACAAATCCGCAGCTGCGGGCCGAGACCCGGCGCGACCGGCGCGCCGTCAATGCCCAGGCCGCCAAAGATGCCCAGGCGGCGCGGGCGCGGCGCGGGCAATTCCCGCGCCGGGTGGAGCTGGCCCTGATGGCAGCGGCCGGGGCGGGCGTGCTGCTCGCCATTGGCGTACTGAGCGCTTTGTTGCTCGGCGCCTTCCCTCAGCCAGAAAACAGCCAGCCCTCATTCCTTGCCGGCGTGGCCCCGCCCCTGGCCGCCGTCCAGCCCGGCCCGTTCGCCGGCAATCTCTGGACCACGTCGATCAGCCTGGCGACTGTCAACGACGACCGCCAGACCGACGTGCTCACGCTCGCCAGCGCCGGGAGCGACACCTACGATCTGACGGCGCTTGACGGCCTGACCGGCCGCCCGCTCTGGCGCATGGCCCTGCCCGGCGAGGGCGCGCCGATCGCCATCCGCCCCAGCCGCGAGCTGGTGATCGCCGGGCGCGGCTCGACGGTGAGCGCCTACCGCAAGGGCGACGGCGCGCTGCTCTGGACCGCCGAGCTGCCCGACAAGCTCACCAGCGTGCCGCTAGTGGGTCTGCACGCGGTGGGCGACGCCGTGGTGGCCCACACGGTCGACAACACGCTGACGGCTTTCGACCGCGCTGCCGGCACCCAGCGCTGGCAGCAGACGCTGGCGGAGCGGTCGGCGAACGACAGCGTGGCGCTGGGCGCGAATGTCTGCGCCAAGGAGTACGACAAGGCGGCGAAGCGCCATCAGCTGCTCTGCTACGCCGGGGCCACCGGCGAGCCAGCCGGCGCGATCGATCTGGGCTCCTGGGAATCCGTGCTGGCGTTCTGGCCCGCCGCCAATGGCCAGACGCTGTACCGCTTCGACTCCGGCAGCATCGTGAGCGGCGGCGCCCCCTCGCTCGCCGCCATCCCGGCGGAGGGCGATCCGCCGGGCGCGGCGCTGTGGGAGCGGCGGCTGCCTGACGCATTCAACGGCGTCTCCTTTGAAAACGAGGTCCAGCTGGTCGCCGATGGCGAGCGCCTGGCGCTGAGCTTCGATGATCGCATCGCGCTGCTCAACGGCGCCGAGGTCGTCGAGGCGACCCTGGCCGACCACCGGCTGCGGGTGCTGGCCTTCGACGGCGATCTGCTCTACGCCGCCGCGATCAAGCAGCGCGGCACCGCCACGCTCAGCCTGCTCGGCATCGACGCCGCCACCGGCGAGATTCGCTGGCGGGACGAGACCTTCGGCGAGAACTATGATCCGAATCCCGACCAGAGCGAGCTGTGGGCGGCGCTGCCCGGCCGCGGCATCGCCTCGGTGGGGCGCGAGTTCGCCGCCCCCGGCGACGCCGTCCTGGTCACCGGCCTGATCTCGCTCGCCGGCCAGCCGGCCTGGGAGCAGATCAGCCGGCCGCGCGACGGCACCCGCCTGCGCACCCTGGCCGCCGACGACATGATCTTCGTCGGCACCGGCAGCGCCCTCTCGGCCTTCGACGCGGCGACCGGCAAGCTGCGCTGGCAGACGGGAAGGTAGCGGGGGGCAGGGGCCAGGGGCCAGGGAAGGTTCGCCTTGTTAGCGGGATGAATCGGGGCGGCGCCCGCTTTGATGCCGTCCGGCCTGATTCCTGACCCCTGACCCCTGGCTTGACAACTCGCCGCCGCCCTCGGTACAATACCGCCAACCTACTTTCCGGCGACGACCAGGATGAGTAGGCCCATCGCCACTGTCAGAGAACGCGGGCCATCGGCTGCGAGCCCGCTCCAGGACGGCATGGGCCGAACGTGGCCTGCGAGCCTGCGAACCGAACGCCACGCGGCCTCAAGTTCGCGCGGGTGCGCCCGCTACAGCGCGCAATGAGCGGCTTTGCCTCGCGCAAAGCAATCAGGGTGGTACCACGGGAGCGACTCTCGTCCTTGTTCGGACGGGAGTGTTTTTATTTTTAGCCAAGGAGACGCCAATGCCCGCAGCAAACAAGCATCTGGCCTCAGCGCTGGAGGGGGCCGATCTGACCCAGCCCTTCGACGCCGGCCGGATCGAGGAGCACCTGTACGCCTGGTGGGAATCGGCCGGCTACTTCAAGCCGCGCGTCGATCCTGCCAAGACGCCCTTCGTCATCCCCATCCCGCCGCCCAACGTGACTGGCGTCCTCCACACCGGCCACGGCCTCACCAACACGATCGAGGACATCCTGATCCGTTGGCACCGCATGCTCGGCGACCCGACGCTCTGGGTCCCTGGCACCGACCACGCCGGCATCGCCACCCAGAACGTGGTCGAGAAGCTGATCGCCAAGGAGGGCAAGACCCGCCACGACCTGGGCCGCGAGGATTTCGTCGATCTGGTCTGGGAGTGGAAGGACCGTTACCACGCCACGATTACCAGCCAGCTCAAGCGGCTCGGCACGTCGGCGGACTGGGGCCGCGAGCGCTTCACGCTTGACGACGGCCTCTCCCACGCCGTGCGCACCGCCTTCAAGCGCCTGTACGACGACGGCCTGATCTACCGCGGTTCGCGGCTGGTCAACTGGTGCCCGCGCTGCGCCTCGGCCATCTCGGACTTGGAGGTGGTCTACCGCGACGCGCCCGAGCAGGGCAGCCTGTGGCACATCCGCTACAAAGTCGCCAAGGATGCCGCCGACAGCGAGTGGCGGATCGGCGAGGGCGACGAGTTCGTCACCATCGCCACCACCCGCCCCGAAACCCTGCTGGCCGACACGGCGATCGCGGTCCATCCCGAGGACGAGCGCTACGCGGCGCTGGTCGGCCGCTCGGTGGTGCTGCCGGCGCTGGGCCGCCAGATTCCGATCATCGCCGACTCATACGTCGAGCGCGAGTTCGGCACCGGCGCGCTTAAAATCACGCCGGGCCACGACCCGAACGACTACGAGGTGGGCGAGCGCCACAAGCTGCCGATCCTCAATGTGCTCAACACCGATGCGACGATCAACGAGCAGGGCGGCGCCTACGCCGGCCTCGACCGCTTCGCCGCCCGCAAGCAGCTGGTCGCCGACCTGGAGGCCGCCGGCAATCTGATCAAAACCGAGCCGCACGAGATGAAGATCGGCCGCTGCGAGCGCTGCGATACGATCGTCGAGCCGCTGATCAGCACCCAGTGGTTCCTCAAGAGCACCGAGCTGGCCGGCCCGGCGATCGCGGCGGTCCGCGAGGGGCGGACGAAAATCGTCCCCGAGCGCTTCGACAAAATCTATTTCCACTGGATGGAGAACATCCGCGACTGGTGCATCAGCCGCCAGCTCTGGTGGGGCCACCGCATCCCGGTCTGGTACGGCCCCGACGAGACGCCGTTCGTCGCCATCGACGCCGCCGGCGCCGCGCTCCAGGCGGCGGCCCACTACGGCCGCGCGGTCGAGCTGCGCCAGGACGAGGACGTGCTCGACACCTGGTTTTCGTCGGGCCTCTGGCCGTTCAGCACCTTGGGCTGGCCCGAAGAAACCGAGGACTTCAAGTATTTCTATCCGACCAGCGTGCTGGAGACCGGCTACGACATCCTGTTTTTCTGGGTGGCCCGCATGATGATGCTCGGCATCTACCTGACCGGCCGCGAGCCCTTCCAGACGGTCTATCTGCACGGCCTGGTGCGCGACGAGCAGGGCCGCAAGATGTCCAAGTCGCTCAACAATCAGGTCGATCCGCTGGATCTGATCGCCCAGTACGGCACCGACGCGGTGCGCTTCACCTTCGCCACCTCGTCGACGCCGGGCCTGGACTTCGCCTTGCAGCCGACGCGCCTGGAGGCCGCCCGCTCGTTCGCCAACAAAATCTGGAACGCCACCCGCTTCGTGATCAGCAAGCTGGAGGACCTGCCGCGCAACGCGACCAGCCAGGTCTTCGAGCCGCAGCTGGCCGGCGGCGGCGCGACCCTGGCCGACCGCTGGATCATCTCGCGCTTCAACGGCCTGGCCCGCGACGCCGCCCGCCTGATGGGCTCCTTCAACCTGGGCGAGGCCGGCCGCCAGATCCAGTCTTTCTTCTGGGATGATTTCGCCGATTGGTACATCGAGACCGCCAAGGTCCAGATCGACGCCGGCGACGCGGCGCAGCAGACGCTGACCCGCCAGGTGCTGTACACGGTGCTGGAGGGCACGCTGCGGCTGCTCCACCCGTTCATGCCCTTCGTCACCGAGGCGGCCTGGCAGAAGCTGCACGACCATCCGACCCGCGACGCCAAGTTCGGGGCGCTGATCGTCGCCGACTACCCGCAGGCCGACGAGGCGGCGATCAATCCCGGGGCCGAGCGCGACTGGGAGCTGGTCCAGAATATCATCAGGGCGATCCGCAACGCCCGCAACGAGGCGGGCGTCGACGCCACCAAGTGGATCGCCGCCCAGATCGCCGGCGGCCCGGCGGCGGCCAGCCTCGGCGCCCAGCGCCCGGTGATCGTGCGCCTGGCGCGGGTCGCCGACGACCAGCTGGTGATCGCGGAGCAGCTGCCCGAGCGGCCGCAGCAGGCCACGACGCTGGTCGTGCCGCCGGCCGAGGTGGTGCTGCCGCTGGCAGGGATGATCGACCTGGACGCCGAGCGGGCGCGCCTGGCCAAGGAGCTTGAGCGCGTCGAGGCCGATGTCGAGCGCCGCGAGGCCAAGCTCGGCAACGAACAGTTCATCGGCAAGGCGCCGGCCAACGTGGTCCAGAAGGAGCGCGACGCCCTCGCCGCCCAGCAGACCGCCGCGGCGGCGCTGCGCGAGCGGCTGGCGGCGCTGGGCTAGAAGCGTCAGGGGTCAGGGGTCAGGGCCGGCTGTAGGGTTGCGCGGGTTTTCTTGTGGGCCCGCCATCCCGCCGTCCGGCCTGATCCCTGATCCCTGACCCCTCATTCATCCTCCCCTAACCCGGGGCGCGGCGCCGATCGTGCTACAATGACGCGGATGAGCCGGCCGCGCGGTGGCCGGGCGCTGATGCGAGGAGCGAGGGCTGTGGCGAAGGGACGCGGAGGGATGAAGCGATTGGCGTTGGGCGGGCTGCTGGTGCTCCAGGTGCTGGGCGGCTGCTCGGCGACGGGCAAGCTGGCGCTCTCGCCGACGCCGGCCGCCCCGCCGACCGACGCCCAGCTGCCGCCCGCCCAGCTCTTGGAGCGCGCCGACCAGCAGCGCGACCTGGGGCGCTTCGACCAGGCGGCGGGCGAGTACCAGCAAGTCATCATCCAGTACCCCGAGGCGCCCGAGGCGCGGGTGGCGCGCTACGGCCTGGCCTTCAGCGCCTTCCATCGCCAGGATTGGGCCGCCGCGCGCTCGCTGCTTGACGCCTTCATCGCCGAGAACAAAGCTGATTCCTACCATGGCCGGGCGCTGTTCCTGCTCGCCAGGCTGGCCGAGAAGCTCGGCGATCATCAGCTGGCGATCGACGCCTACGCCCGCTACGAGGCCGCCGGCGGCCCGCTCGCCGGCTACGCAGCGATCCGCCGCGCCGCCCAGCTCAAGGCGCTCGGCCGCGACGGCGAGGCCGCCGAGGCCTACGAGGCTGGCGGCGCCCAGCAGATCGCCGGCGAGCAGCGGGTGCTCGGCCTCCAGGCCGCGATCGCCATCCGCGACGCCGCCGGCCAGCGCGAGCAGGCCCTGGCCGACGTGACGGCCATGCTCGGCTTCGTCCAATCGGCGGGCTTCCGCCCCTCGGTGCTGGCCGACGGCGCCGCCCGCGCCCAGGAGCTGGGCCGGATCGACGAGGCCCGCGGCTGGCTGCGCGAGATTGTCCAGCAGTGGGGCGGGGCGGCCGAGGCGCCGGGAGCCATCGATGAGCTGGCGGCGCTCGGCGAGAACACCAGCGCCTACCGCGCCGGCCAGATCGCCTTCAGCCATGAGGACCATGCCGCCGCCGCCGCGCTGCTCGACCAGGCCCTCGCCGCCGGGCTCCAGGGCGACGAGGCCGGCAACGCCCGCCGCCTGCGCGCCCTCGCCCTGCGCGAGACCGGCGATTTCGCCGGCGCCGAGGCCCAGCTGACCGCCCTGGCCGATGAGCAGCCCGATACGCCGGTCGGCCGCCAGGCCCGGCTCGACGCCATCCAAACCCACGGCCAGGCCGGCGATCTGCCGGGCGCCATCGCCGGCTACCGCGCGTTCGCCGACACCTATTCGAGCGACCCGCTAGCCCCCGAGGCGCTGCGCCGGGTGGTCGAGATTATCTCCTGGGGCGGCGATCCCGCCGCCACCGCCAACGCTCAGCTTGAGCTGGGCCAGCGCTTCCCCGGCTCCAGCGAGGGCCAGGCGGCGCTCCACGAGGCCGCGCTCTACGCCCGCGCCACCCAGCAGCACGAGCAGGGGCTGGCGATCTGGCGCATGCTCGGCGATACGAATCTCGGCCTGCCGCGCGCCGAGGGCTACTACTGGGCCGCCCGCTCCGAGCTGGAGCTGGGCAACGCCGACGGCGCCGGCAGTTTGTTCCGCGCCGCCTACGCCGCCGCGCCCAACTCCTACTACGGCGCCCGCGCCGCCGATCTGGCCGGGATCGAGGAGAACGCCGGCCTGCCCTACGGCGCGCCGGTCAGCGCCGAGGCCGAGGCCGCCGGCAGGGCGTGGATCGCCGGCTGGAAGTCGGCGCCGATCACCAAGACGCTCGACGTGGCGCCGGCCCGCGACCGCGCCCTGGAGCTGATGAGCGTCGATCTGCCCGCCGAGGCGCTCTCCGAATGGACTTCCGCCCGCACCGAGGCCGCCGGCGATCCGCTCGCGCTCTACGAGGTGGCGCTGGCCGCCCACCACGCCAATCATCCCTACGCCTCGGTCACGGTCGCCCGCGCCCTGATGGAGCTGGCCCCCGCCGAGGCCGGCGATCCGCCGGTCGCGGTGCGCCAGCTGCTCTACCCGGCGCCCTTCGCCGCCGCCGTGCTGGCCGAGTGCCAGCAGTTCGGCGTCGATCCCAACGTGCTCTACGGCCTGATGCGCCAGGAGAGCATTTTCAACCCCACCGCCACCTCCTGGGTCGGCGCCCGCGGCCTGGCCCAGGTCATGCCCGAGACCGGCGCCGGCATCGCCGCCAATCTGGGCGTGGCCGATTTCCATCCCGATGATCTCTACAACCCGGTGGTCTCGATCCGCTTCGGCGCCTTTTACATCGGCGCCCAGATCGAGCGCATGAACGGCAGCGTCCACGCCGCCCTCGCCGGCTACAACGGCGGCCCGGGCAACGCCGAGCGCTGGGCCGGCGGCAACGTGGTCGGCGATCCCGATGCGTTTATCAGCGCGATCGATTACGGCGAGACCCGCCACTACGTCGAGGTGGTCTACGCCAACTACGGCGCCTATCGCCGGCTCTACCGCCGCTAGATGGATGATTCGATGAGCGATCTCGACGAAGCGCTGGCCCTGCTGGCCGGGCTGCCCGAGGCGGAGCGGGCCGCCGCGCTGCGCGTGCTGCGCAACTACGCCGGCCGCTCGCCCCACGGCGGCCCCTTCACCTGGCTGCTCGGCGTCCAGTACGACGAGGTGCGCCCCGGCTTCACCCGCTGCCACCTCGATGTCGGCCGCCACCTCCACAATCCCGCCGCCATCGCCCACGGCGCCGTGGCCTACGCGCTGATCGACTCGGCGATGGGCGCGGCGTTCTACAACGCCCTGGAGCGCCCGCTCGGCTGCGCCACGATTGAGCTGAAGGTCAACTACCTGCGGCCGGTCGTCGCCGGGCGGGTCTGGGCGACCGCCGAGCTGGTCGAGCAGACCCGCCGCTTCGGCCTCCTGACCGGCCGCGTCACCGACGAGCAGGATCGGCTGGTCGCGCTCGGCCAGGGCACCTTCGCGATCATCAAGCCCGCCTAGCTCTCCCGCACCAGCACGACCACTTTGCCCCGCACATGGCCGGTTTCGACCAGCTCATGGGCGGCCCGGATCTCGCTCAGCGGAAACTCGCGCTCGATCGTCGGCCGGAGCTGGCCGGATTCGACCAGCGCGGCCAGCTCGCGCAGCTGCCCCGCCTCGGGCCGGACCATGATCCCGCGGGCGTTGATGCCGGCGGCCTCGGCCTTGGCGGCGTCCGGCGCGCCCAGGATCGAAACTAGCCAGCCGCCCGGCTTCACGACGCCGAACGAGCGCTCGCGGGTCTCGCCGCTCATCGTGTCGAGGACGATGTCGACTGGCGCCACCGCCTCCTCGAAGCGCGTCTCCCGGTAGTTGACGAACGCATCGACGCCCAGCTCGCGCAGATAGCCCTCGTTGCCGCCCGAGGCGGTGCCGGTGACATGGGCCCCGCGCGCTTTGGCGATCTGGACCGCCAGGTGGCCGACGCCGCCGGCCGCCGCGTGGATGAGCAGCCGCTGGCCGGCGCGCAGCCCGGCGGTCTCGAGGAGCGCTTGCCAGGCGGTGAGGGCCGCCAGCGGCAGGGCGGCGGCCTCGGCGTGGCTCAGCGACGGCGGCTTGGGCGCCAGGTGCCCGGCCGGCGCGACCGCGTACTCGGCGTAGGCGCCGCCATGGTCGGCGGGGAAATTGATCATGCCATAGACCTCGTCGCCGACCGCGAAGCCCTCGGCGCCGGCGCCGAGCGCCGCCACGACGCCCGAGACATCCCAGCCGATGATCAGCGGCTCGTCGAGCTGCTTGCGCGCCACGCCCTGGCCGCGCCGCGTCTTCCAGTCGACGGGATTGATGCCGGCGGCATGAACCGCGATCAACACCTGGCCCGGCCCCGGCTCCGGCACGGCGATCCGCTCCTCGCGCAGCACCTCGACCTCGCCGTAGCCATGAATCCGCACCGCCCGCATCTGATTGTCGCTCATTGGTTCCTCCAGAAAGCTGTCAGTCGTCAGTCGCCAGTCGTCAGGGTGCGCTCTGCGTC
>DASWWB010000441.1:0-2781 GCA_036406115.1 Herpetosiphonaceae bacterium | reverse complement strand
CTCGTAGGTCTCGCGCACGCTCGCGGCACCATTGACGATTCCGCCGCGCGGCGGGAAGAAACTGGCGGCGCCCGACGCGGCGGCCATCCCGCTCACCGGCGCGGCGTCGCCCTCGACGTAGGCGCTGGCGGCGGCGGCGCGCTCGCGCAGAAAGGCTGCGAACGAATCTCGGTCAGTCGTCATCGGTCCTCCTTGCTCTGAATAGCCGTCTGCTTCCTAGCAGGCGCCAGGCCACGAGGGAACCGCTCGCATAGCCCCATCACAAGGAGGACGCAATGAATCTCGACGCGCTTCTCGCCCTGTATCGCGAGCCGATGTTCTGGATTTTTCCGGTCGGGACGGTGCTGCTCAGCACGGCGGCCTTCGCCCTGTTCGCGGCGCCGTTCACCTGGATCGCCTGGAAGCGCCCGCGCTGGGCCGAGCCGTACCGCATCCAGGAGCGCTCCGGCCAAGGCGATCGGATCATCGGGCCGTCGATCCGCTATTTCACCCTCAACGGCCTGGTGCTGCTGGGCAGTTTGGTCCTGACCTGGCCAGTACTGCGGCTGAGCGGCGTCCATGCCGGGCCGCTCCCGCCCTGGTATGTGATGCTAGCCCAGGTGCTGCTGTTCATCTATCTTGATGATTTCCTGTTCTACTGGATGCACCGGGCGCTGCACACCAGGGTTCTCTACAAACGGATCCACGCGACGCACCACCGCTTCAACGTGCCCTGGGCGATCGCCGGCAACTACATGCATCCGATCGAATTCCTGGCGATCGCCTCGCTGGTGCTGGTCGGGCCGGTGCTCGTCAGCGCCCACGTGATGACAATCTGGATCTGGGTGATTTTCCGCCAGTGGGAGGCGGTCGAGGGCCACTGCGGCTACGATTTTCCCTGGAATCCGCTGCGCTGGCTGCCGTTCCACGAGGGCGCCGCCTTCCACGATTTCCACCACTCGACCTTCCGGGGCAACTACGCCGGCTTCACCAGCCTGTGGGACGGGGTCTTCGGCACGCTCTCGCCAGGCTACGAGGCTCACATGGCCGCCCAGCGCGCCGATCCCCAGGAGCCGCCGCTGCCCCAGCCCTGAGCGGCCGGTGGTATGCTTGGCGCAACGACGGCGGACTCAGCGAAGGAGGGATGATGCGACGATTGGTTGGGGGATTGGTGCTGGCGCTGCTGGCGGCCTGCTGGCCGAGCGCGGCGGTCCGGGCGGCCGATGATCTGTGTTTCCCGCAGACCGGCCGCTGCATCGGCGGCGCGATCCGCGCGGCCTGGGAGCGCGACGGCGGCCTGGCGGTCTTCGGCCTGCCGATCAACAGCGCCCGCCGCGAGCTGAACCGCGACACGGGCCAGCTGTATCAGACCCAGTGGTTCGAGCGCAACCGGATCGAGCTGCACCCCGAGAACGCCGCGCCGTTCGATGTGCTGCTGGGCCGGCTCGGCGCCGAGTCTATTCCGGCCGACGCGCCGGCGCCGGCCCGCCAGGACGAAGCCGGGCCGGCGGCGGGCTGCCGCTGGTTCGCCGAAACCCGGCGCAATCTCTGCGATCAGGCGGCGGGGGCGGGCTTCAAAAGCTACTGGGAGAGCCATGGCCTGGAGTTCGACGGCCGGGCCGGCGCGAGCTACGCCGAGAGCCTGGCGCTGTTCGGCTTCCCGCTGACTCAGCCGGTGGTCGTCGCCAATAGCTCGGGCGATACGGTGCTGACCCAGTGGTTCGAGCGCGCGCGCTTCGAGTGGCATCCGGCCAATCCCGCGCCGTTCAAGGTGCTGCTGGGGCGGCTGGGCGCCGAGGTGTTCCAGCCGGCGGCGGCCACGGGTGCGCCGCGCTTCCACGAGGTGCGCGAGCCCGGCTGGCCGTTCCCGCTGGAGGTGCAGGACGGGCTGACAATCGAGGAGGCCTACCAGGGCCTCTGGGCGCCGCGCTTCATGGCCTTCGATCCCGCCGACCAAAGCGTGCTGGTGGCCAACCGCGACGCCGGCCAGGTGGTGCGGCTGTTCGACGGCGACGGCGACGGCCGCTTCGAGCGCCAGCAGGTGGTGGCCGACGGCCTGCTGGTGGTCCACAGCTTGGCGGTGGTCGACGGGGCGGTTTTCGCCGCCGAGGAGAACCGCCTGCTCCGCCTGGCCGACTTCGACGCCAGCGGCCGGGCGCGCCAGGTCACGCCGGTGATCGAGCTGCCGAGCGGCGCCACCGATCTCTACGGCCACCGCACCCGCACGGTCCTGCCCGGCCCCGACGGCTACCTCTACGTATCGATCGGCTCATCCTGCGATGTGTGCGTCGAGACCAGCCCGCTGCGGGCGGCGATTGTGAAGCTGCGGCCCGATGGCAGCGATCTCCAGGTGGTGGCGACTGGGCTGCGCAACACGGTGGGCATGGCCTGGGAGCCGCTCTCCGGCGCGCTGTGGGGGGCGGACATGGGCCGCAATAACCTCGGCGCCGATCTGCCGCCCGACGAGCTGAACCGGATCGTTCCCGGCAAGGACTACGGCTGGCCCTATTGCTACGGCGCCGGCCAGCCCGATCCCGCCTTCAACGATCCCGGCCGCTGCGCCGCGACAGTGCCGCCGGCGCTGGATTTCCCGGCGCACTGGGCGCCGCTCGGGCTGGCGTTCTACGATCGGATCGGCCTGCCGCCGGCGTTTCAGTTCGATGCGCTGGTGGCGTTCCACGGCACCGCCTCGCAGCAGGTCGAGCGGATCAGCGGCTTCCGGGTCTCGCGCATCCGCTTCGAGCAGGGCGCGCCCGCCGGGCTGGAGGATGTGGTGCGCGGCTGGAACCAGGGCCAGACGGT
>DASWWB010000440.1:0-3690 GCA_036406115.1 Herpetosiphonaceae bacterium | reverse complement strand
CGGGCTGCTGGCCGGTCTGCTGGCTGGCGACCCGCGGCTGCTGGCCGGTCTGGTCGTTGCCGCCCGGCTGGTGGGCGGGATCGGCGGCGGGGAGCGCCGCCGGGCGGCCGGGCGGCGCGGCCTTGAGATTTTCCAGCTCGGCGCGGACCGCCGCCGCCGAGGCCGGGCGGTCCTGGGGCCGGAGCGCGGTCAGGCGCTGGATGAGCTGATCGAGGCGCTCGGAGACCCAGGGGGAACGCGCGCGGACCGACGGCACCGAGAAGCCGCCGGTGACCCGCTCGCCGGTCAGCAGCACGTAGAGCGTGGCGCCGAGGCTGTAGAGATCGGAGCGCGGCTCGGTCTGGCCGCCGTACTGCTCGGGCGGCGCGTAGCCCGGCGTGCCCAGCTGCACCGTATCCTGGTGCTGGCCCTCCTTGAACGAGCGCACGATGCCGAAATCGATCAGCATCAGCTTGCCCTCGGGGGTGCGCATAATGTTGGAGGGCTTGAGATCGCGGAAGACCAGCGGCGGCTTCTGGCGGTGGAGGTAATCCAGCACATTGCACAGCTCGATCGCCCAGTCGATCACCTGCTCCTCGCCGAAGGGGCCGTTGAGCCGCTGCTGGACCGCCGCCAGCGAATCGCCTGGCACGTAGCCCATCACCAAGACCCAGCCGCCCTCGACCTCGAAATAGTCGAGCACCGCCGTCAGGTTGGGGTGGCTGAGATTGGCCAGGGTGTGGGCCTCGCCCTGGAACAGCTGGGCCGAGGCGGCGGCCTCGTCGGGCCGCATGTGGGCGGTGGCGAAATACTTGATCGCCACATTGCGGTTGCCGAGGCGGCTGTCGGTGGCGAGGAACACCGAGCCGAAGCCGCCGCTGCCCAGCGGGCGGACAATCGCGTAGCGCCCCTGGAGCACATCACCTGCTTTGATCATGGTTGCGCTTCCTATTAAATTGCGTTTGGCGGTCAAAAGAGGCACGTCCCCGCCGTGCCTCTGCAAGTCCTGCGCCAGTGCTGCGGGGAGCGGCTAGGGCGTCTGCCTCAGATCGACTTCGAGGATGCTGAGGTCGGTCCAGTCGACCGGGCCGCCGGCGTTGACCGGGTTGCCGAACCACAGCACCGTCGGCGACTTGCCGATCGGCTCGGGGAACAGCAGCTCCTCGTCGAAATAATAGGTGACGATATCGGCGCGGCGTTCGATCCGCAGCGTGTGCTCGCCGGTGTCGCCGCCCGCGCCGCCGACCGGGCGCCGGATATCCTTGGGCGGGTTGCCGTCCTGGTCGTCGCGGTGGAACTCGACGCGCATGCCGTTCTGCTTGTCCTGCCAGACGCCGCCCCAGGAGGCCCCGGCGCGGTCGGCGGCGCCGCAGTTCTCGGGCGCCTCGCTGGCGAGCATGAAGCCCGTGCCGTAGTCAGTGACCGCGGTGTAGCGGAAGCGGATGGTCAGGTCGAAGTTGCCGGAGGGCAGGGCGGCGGCGGAGCGCACGTAGGGGAAGCAGGGCTGCTGCGCTCCGGCCAGCGCGAGCTCGCTGTTCTCCAGCTTGAGCGTGCCGGTGTTGGTCTCGCTGATCCAGCGGGTTTCGTCGAGGGCCGGCGCGTCGAAGCCGTCGCCGAGCACCTGGCCGACCGGGGTGGCGGTCGGGGGCACCGGCGTGAAGGTGGCGGTCGGCAGCGCGCCGGCGGTCGCGGTGGCGGCGGTGGTGGTGGCGGCGATGTTGAGCTGATCTTGCAAAAAGGCGATGCGGAACTGCACGTCGTCCGGGCGGTACTGCGGGGCCTGGGCCGCCAGGCTGCTGAACACGTCGAGCGCGCCGCGCAGATCGCCCTGGTCTTGCAGCGCCACGCCGCTGTTGTAGAGCGCTTCGAGCGTTGCCTGGGTTTCGGCCTCCTGGGTCAGGACGACGCCGGCGGTGCCCTGGGTGTCGACAGTCGGCAGATTGGTGGCGGTGGGCGTCAGGGCGCGGGCGGTCGCGGTCGCTTCGAGCGGCGAGAGCGGCCGGCCCTCCTCGCGGGTGGGCGTGGTGCTGCCCCGGCCGATGACCTCGGTCGGGTCGCCGGTGCCGCCGCCGCGGGGCCGCAGCACGAGCCAGCCGCCGACGCCCAGCAGCACCAGCAGCGCCAGCACGCCGATCACAATGATGCCGCCGCGCCCGCCCTGGCTCTGGGGCCGGGCCGGCAGCCGCGACGGCGGCGGGCCGCCAGGCGGCGGGTAGCCCTGGGGCGCCTGGTACGGATCGTAGCCCGCCGGCTCCTGGTATTGATCGTAGCCGGGCGGCTGGGTGCGCTGGCTGGCGTATTGATCGTAGCCGGGCGGCTGCGTGTTCTGAGTGGCATATTGATCGTAGCCGGGCGGCTGGGTGCGCTGGCCGGCGTAGGGATCGTACTGGGTCGGCTGATCGGCGTAGGGATCGTACTGCCCGCCGTACGAGCTGATCGGCGGCGTCGGAATCGGCGCCCCGGGCGTGGGCTGATAGGCCTGGGTGTGGTCGGCTGCCGGGCCCGTCTGGCTGCCGGTCGCCGGGGACTGGATCGAGGTCGGCGTGAAGCCGATCACCGGGATGCCGCCCGAGGACTCGCCGGTGCCGCCCTGGGCCAGCGCCGCAGCGAAGGCGTCGGCGGAGGGGAAGCGCTCGGCGGGATCGGCCCGCAGCGCCCGCGCGATCGCCTGCACCACGCCGGGCGACAGGTCGGGCCGGCGCGTGTCGGCCGGCGCGAAGGTCAGCAGCGGCTGGGTGTTGGGATCGGTGCCGGTGAGCAGGTGATGGATGATCGCGCCGAGCGCGAAGACATCGGCGGCCGGTCCGCCAGCGCCGCCGCCGAGCTGCTCGGGCGCGGCGTAGCGCGAGAGCGGCATGTTGGCGCAGCCGGCGGGCAGGCCGCCGACCAGCTTGATCCTGCGGCCGTCCTCCAGCAGCACGTTGGCCGGCTGGAGGTCGCCGTGGGCGAGCGGCGGCTTCTGGCTGTGCAGGTAGCTCAGGCCGGCGGCGATCTGGCGCGCCCAGGCCACGATCACGCCCTCGCGCAGCCGGGGGCCGAGCGCGATGTCGGCGAGGGTCTGGCCGCTCGGATTTTCCAGCACGAGGTAGCGGTTGCCCTGCTCCTCGAACAAATCGTAGACCGAGGGCAGGGTCGCGTGGCTGAGCTGGGCGATCTGCTGCAACGTGGCCTGGCTGAGGCCGCCGTCGCTGAGCTGGCGGATCGCGACGGTGCGCCCGGCCATTTTGGTGTCGGCGGCCAGGTACAGCACGCCGCAGGCGTCGCGGCTCTGCTCGCGCTGGACCTGGTAGCGCCCCTGTTGGAACGTGCTAGGCATCGCCATGGTGCCGCCTACCGGCTGAGCGACAGAATGAGCTTGCCCAGGCGAATCTCCTCGCCTTCCTGGAGCGGACGCGGCTGGCGCGGCGCAAGCTTCTGCTTATTGACAAAGGTGCCGTTGGTGCTGTCAAGGTCCTCGATGTGGACCTGGCCGCCCTGGAGGAACAGGCGGGCGTGGCGGCGGCCGACGCCGTCGTTGAGCGCGCCCTGGGGCGTCAGGTCGATATCGGGGAAGTTGTTGGAGGCGGCGTCCTCGCGGCCGATCACGACCTCGCTCTTGGCGGGCAGCGTCAGCGTATCGCCGGAGGGAGTCTTGAGGATGAGCCCAGCCAGGCTCGACAGGCTGGCTGGCGGCGCGGCGCTGGGCGCTGCGGCCGGGGCGCTGGGCGCGGC
>DASWWB010000439.1:0-3610 GCA_036406115.1 Herpetosiphonaceae bacterium | reverse complement strand
CTCACTGCCTGCGTCCGGCCCGCTCGCGCCGGCGGTCGGGGCCGGCGCCAGCTTCCGTACCTATCCCGAGTTCGCCGGCGTGATCACCGCCACCGTCAGCACGCCAGCCAATGGGACGGCGCCTGGCCTGCTGTTCGTCGCCAGCCTGGGCTACAACTACGACGGCGTCCGCTCGCTGATGATCTTCGACGACCTGGGCCAGCCGGTGTTCATCAAACTGACCCAGCCCGGCTGGGTGATCAGCGATTTCAAGCGCCAGACCGTCGGCGGCGCGCCCTATCTGACCTACCACATCGGCAGGGGCTACGGCGGCTGGAGCTACGGCCGCGCCGAAGTGCTTGATTCCAGCTACCGCCTGGTCGACACCTGGACCATCGACAACAGCTTCGGCGCCGACCTGCACGAGTTTTTGCTGCTGGACAACGGCCACGCCATTCTGATGGGCTATGTGCCGGTGCCCTACGATCTCAGCCCCTTCGGCGGCCCGCGCGAGGGGATTGTGATGGACGCGCTGCTCCAGGAGCAGGACGCCGAGCACAATGTCGTGTTCGAGTGGCGCGGGCTCCAGCACGTGGCGCTCACCGAAACCCTGGTGCCGCTCACCACCGCCAATGTCGATTATCTCCACCCCAACGCGCTCGAGGTGGACAGCGACGGGAATTGGCTGGTTTCCAACCGCAACACCTCCAATATCATCAAAATCAACCGTCAGAGCGGCGCGATTATCTGGCGGCTCGGCGGCAAGCTCAACCAGTTCGCCTTCGCCAACGACGGCGGCTTCTCCTATCAGCACGACATCCGCCGGCTGGCGAACGGCAACATCACGCTGCTGGACAACGGCAACGCCCACGCGCCGCCGCACTCGCGGGCCGTCGAGTACGCGCTTGACGAGGTTCAGCTGCGGGCGACCCGGGTCTGGCAGTACCCGGAGAACACCAGCGAGTACTCGCCGCTGATGAGCAACGCCCAGCGCCTGCCCAACGGCAACACGCTGATCGGCTGGGGCTCGCGGCCGAAATTCACCGAGGTCAAGCCTGACGGGACCAAAGCGATCGAGGGCAGGATCGGCGCGCCCTCGTACCGGGCCTTTCGCGCGCCCTGGAGCGGCCAGCCGGCCGAGCCGCCCCGCGCGGCGGTCGCCTACGCCTCCAGCCCGGTCACCGCGACGGTCTACGCCGCCTGGAACGGCGCGACCGATGTGACCGGCTACGAAGTCTTGGCCGGGCCGGACGCCGCGTCGCTGGCGCTGGTCGGCCAATCCGCCCGCGCCGGCTTCGAGACCGCGATCCCGCTGACCGGACTGCCCGCCGGCACCTGTGTCTTCAAAATCAGGCCGCTGCGCCCGTCAGGTCCGGCGCCGCTGTCGGGCCCGGCCTACCGTCGCGATCTGCCCGCCTGCCAGGCGCTGCTGAGCCCGACGTTCCTGCCGCTGGCGTCGCGGTAGCGCTGCGGGCGGCGAGCGCCCGCCGGATCAATCTTTAGCGTGAGGAGCGAATCCATGGCCCAACGATACGAGCCGCAATGGTCCCCCGACGAGGCGCTGCCAGGCTTCGAGGCCGCGGCGCTGCGCTTTCCCGACGACTACGACGGGCCGGTCTACGCCACGCTGGTGCGCCGGCCCGCCCCGGCGGCGAGCGGGCGGGCGGTGCTGTACATCCACGGCTACACCGATTATTTTTTCCAGACCCACCTGGCCGACGCCTTCAACGAGCGCGGCTACAATTTCTACGCGCTGGATCTGCGCAAATACGGCCGCTCCCTGCGCGGCGGGCGCCATCCCAACTACTGCAACGACGTGCGCGAATATTTCTCGGAGATCTCGGCCTCGCTACGGATCATCGCCGAGAACGACGGCAACGAGCGGATTGTCCTGTGCGGCCACTCGACCGGCGGCCTGGTCAGCGCGCTGTACGCCGACTCCGGCGTCGAGCGGCGCCGGATCGACGCCCTGGTGCTGAACAGCCCGTTTTTCGCCTTCAACCTCAGCCCCCGCATGCTGCGCGGCGTCCGGGCGCTGGCCGCCGCCGCCGCCGCGTTCCCCTTCGCCAAGCTGACCGGCCGCCGCCCGGTGCCCTATCTCCAGAGCATCCACGCCGACCATCGCGGCGAGTGGGCGTTCAACCTGGAGTGGCGCCCGCTGACCGGCTTCCCGCTCTACGCCGGCTGGCTGCGGGCCATCCTGCGCGCCCACGCCCGGGTGCGGCGCGGACTGTCGATCGCCTGTCCGACGCTGGTGATGCACGCTGCGGTTTCGGCCAGGGGGGCGGATTGGCATCCCGGCTTCCAGTCGGGCGACGGCGTGCTCGATGTCGCGCACATCCGCGACGGCAGCCGCCACCTCGGGCCGCGCGCCAAGACGCTGGAGATCCTCGACGGGCTGCACGATCTGGTGCTGTCGCGGGCCGAGGTGCGCGGGCAGGTGTTCGCCGAGCTGTTCGGCTGGCTGGATGAGGTTGAGCGGGGTGCCGTCGAGCGCGGCGCCGCCGCCGGCTAGGGGCGGCGCATGGATCAGCGTTTCGCCGCCACCCGCGCCAGCTACGACGAGGTCGCCCCGGCCTACGCCGAGCGCATCTTCGCCGAGCTGCGCGACAAGCCGTTCGACCGCCAGTGGCTCGATCAGCTGGCCGCCGAGACAGACTCCGGCGGCTGGCTGGCCGACCTGGGCTGCGGCCCCGGCCAAGTGGCCCGCTACCTGGCGGATCGCGGCGCGCGGGTCTGCGGGCTGGATCTGTCGCGCGGGATGCTGGCCCAGGCCGCGCGGCTCAATCCCGCCATCCCGTTCCTCCAGGGCTCGCTGCTGGCGCTGCCGGTCGCCGACGGGGCCTGGGCGGGCGCCGCCGCCTTCTACTCGATCATCCACGTGCCGCCGCCCGCGCTGCCGGACGCGCTGCGCGAGGCCAGGCGCGCGCTCCGACCCGGCGGCAGCCTGCTGCTCGCCTTCCACCTCGGGGCGGAGCCGGTCCACCTCGATGAATGGTGGGGCCGCGCCGTCGATGTGGATTTTTTCTTCTTCGGCCTGGAGGAGATGATCGATGCGCTGCGCGGCGCCGGCTTCGAGATCAGCAGGGCCGCCGAGCGCGAGCCCTATCCCGAGGTCGAGCATCCCAGCCGCCGGGGCTATGTGGTGGCCCGCCGCCCGCTCGGCCCCTGATCCGCCTCAGCTTGCTTGCGACTGGACATAAGCGATGAAGGCGATCGTCGCATCCAGCTCGCGCCCGTCCGGCGGCGCTTGGTCGGGCGCGGCCATTGTCTCCCGAATCAGCCCTGCCCACGGCTCGCCCAGCGCCTGGCGCGCCCAGGCGGCGGCCTGCGGCTTGGAGGCGACCTCGCCGGTCGCCAGCGAGTAGAGCATGCGGCAGAGCGTCTGCACGACGAAGCGGTGATGGGGCCGCTCGCGCAGCCAATCGAGCCAGCTGGGATCGTCGCGGGCCGCCGTTGCCCACTCGCCGGCGATCGCCGCCGCGCCCGGGCGCAGCGCGTCGGGCGCGATCGGCCCGGCCAGGCTGCGGGGATCGGGTCCTGCCACGAGGAGCCCGCGCTCGCGCAGGCTCCAGCATTGGGCGGCCCAGCCGCTCTCAAGCGGCGCCAGGAACAGCTCGCCGCCCTGCTC
>DASWWB010000438.1:0-5972 GCA_036406115.1 Herpetosiphonaceae bacterium | reverse complement strand
ACGCAGGCGGGATTGGTGCTGGCGGTGCCGGTCGGGCAGCTGGGCGTCAGGCGCGTGCGCGGGATCTGGAGCGCGGTGGTGTGGATGTTGTAGCCGGCGATCGAATCAATGCCAGGCGCCGTCGGCAGCGGGATGATATGGGCGCCGTTGAAGGGGCGCAGGCCGCCCAGGTCGAAGATCGTGCCGATGTCGACGAAGAACGGATCGTCGCGCGGGCCGGTGAATTCCTTGATCCCGCCGGTGCCGGTCCGGATGAATTGGTCCGCGAGGCGGTCATAGTTCGGGTTGGAGCGCGGGCCGACATTGTAGGGCGTCATCAGCTGGTTGCCGATGATCGTGGTTCCGGTCGTGGCGCTGCCCAGCAGCTCGGTGACCGTGTAGTACTGGGTGTAGTTCAGGTGCGGGCTGTTCGAGTTGGTGACCGGGAAGGTGTTGTAGAGAAACGTGTCGTCGTTGCGGATCCTGGTGGCGAACGTCCACTGGTAGCTCACGTCGGGCTGCGTGTCGCCATCGCGGTCGATGCGGATGTAGTAGCGCGCGTTGTCGTCGAAGTGATAGAAATTCGGGCCGCCGACCGGCTCCTCGAACGGAATCCAGTTCGAGATGAGCGTGATCATTGCCGCGTTGTCCGGGCTGACGAACGCATAGACATCGGTGGTGTCGACGGACGGATCTTTGGCGATCAGCGGCGCCTCGCGGTGGCTGGAGGCGCGAGTCTGCGCCGGCTGGCCGCTGAGGACGACGGCGGCGAGGGCGAGCAGCGGCAGCAGAAGCGATCCCAGCAGGCGGAATCCGCGGCGAACATGCTTCATCGGGTGGCTCCTTCACAGTAGAAACGATAGAACGGCGGACGGTCCGGCGTCGATCCCCCTTTCCTCGGCGCTTGGCGGGCTGGGCGGCTTGTCGGGCACAGCGAAGCCAGCCCTCCCGGCCCGGGTGTTCCCCTGGCGGCGAGATGCGTTGCATGGGCACAGCGAAGCCAGCTCTCGCGGCCATGGGCCTTGCCATGGCGGCGGCGAGATGCGTTGTGCGGTGGTTCCAAGCGTGCTCGTCGATGCACCCTACTATTCGTGCGCCACAGGGAAATGGATGCCTGGCGATGGGTCGGAGAAGTGATCGGGGCGAATGGCTTCAGAAGGCCCACGCCGCCGATCATGGCGGCAAGGAGGGGGGCGGATTCGCTTGACGGCGGCTTGCATTATTGATATTAATTGAACGAGTTCATCTTTCTGGGGCGAACAGATGGAGCGGGTGACCGTTGCCCAGTGCGCGAACTTCGGCCTTGCGCAGCCCCGCTCCGCCGTGCGGCACGCCGCGCCCACGCAGAAGGAGGCATATCTGTACCAAGCTCCGCCCCCCGTTAGCAGACAGCCTCGCTCATGGCGCTGGCTTCGGCGCTGCTGCCTGGCGCTGGGCAGCGTGCCTCTTATGGTCTGCGCCGGGCTCCAAGCGCTTATCGCCAGCCTTGATGCGATCTGGCAGTGGAGTGTCGGCGAGTCGGTTCTGGGCGCGGCCTACCCGTCGGTCGCCATGTTCACCGTGATTGGCGCCGCCGGAATCAGCCTCGGCGCGATGATTTGGCTGCTTTGGGCCACCTTCGCCTTTTATCCGCCGGGCACCCGGCCATCCCGGCGCGCCCGCGAGCTAGGGCTCTGCGTCAGCCTCGGCGGGTTTGCGGTGTCCGCGCTGGCGGTCGTGACGTCCTTATGAGTGATGATGAGAGCAGGGAAAGGAGTTGATATGCGACGCCGCGCATGGATTATCGCCGTGATTCTGCTGGCTGGTTTTGGCGGCTGGCGGGGATGGATCAGCGGGCGGCCGCCAAGCGCCGCGCCTGAGCAGCGAAACGACGATGCCAACCCGGCTGCGGCGCCGCCGGTCGGGCTCCTCGCGGTGCAGCAGCAACCCAAAGTCCACATCCCGGCCCATGATCTCGTCCCGTCGCTGCTTATCAGCGACCAGGCCACCGCCGATAGCATCCGGGCGGCGCTCACGGCCTACGGGATTCAGCATGCCGCGCCGCCGGGCGCCGGGTTTGTGTCGCCGCCCATCAGCGCTCGTATCCTCTATATCAATGGGCCGCAGCTGCCGTTGATCGAGCGGCAGTGGCTGCGAGCGCAGTATGAACGCGGGGTTATGATTGTCGGCCTGAATATCCCTGCCAACGTGTTGAGCGGCGCGCTGGGCTTGCGGCCGACGGTCGGCGAGCTGGCCCTGAAGCCCGACCGCACCGTGTTCACCGCAATCGATCAGTCGGCCGGGCAGGCGGGCATGCTCGCCTGGGAATACCGGACCGTGGACGAAGTGATCGCCATCACCATGGATAGCTATCGGCGCTATCACCTTGGCGCGCGGGGACGAACCGGTGCTTCCTGTCGCCTCCCGCCTGCGCCGGCAACCGCTAGTCGCGTGCCGGCTGCCCCTCCGGCTGGCGCCAGCCCCAGCCGATGTGCAGCGCGCCCGCCAGCTCATGGGCGTTGAACCGGGCTTGGGCTACGCTCACGTAGCCATCGGGGCGGATGAGATAGGCGGCGTCCCGCTCAAGGCCGGCGCCCGCCGCCGCCTCGTCGAAGGCGAACGTCCGGACCGGCAGGCCGGCGGCGTCGGCCCAGCGCTCAAGCTCCGGCGCCGGATTGCCGTAGACGTGGATCTGCGGCGCGGCGTCGGCCAGAGCGTCGAAGTTGCTGCCGCTTGCTGACGGGACATAGGGCAGCCGGTCGCCGCCGCCGACCTTGCCCGGGTGCGGCCGGGCCCCGCGGCTGAGCGGGCTGTCGCGGTAGCTGACCTTCGTCTGGGAGACGAGATCGAACAGCGCTTTGGGCGCGAAGCCGATCTCCTCGCCGGCGCCGGCCGCGCGGCTGGCCGCCGCGCCCATCACCTTGGGCAGCAGCCAGCCGCGCAGCCGGCGCCAGAGCGCGCTGGGGTTGGTCATCACGCCGAAGGCCCGATCGGTGCTGCGGACCAGCGCCTGGGCGAAGGGGCGCCGCTCCTGCTCGTAGCTGTCGAGCAGCCGCGGCTCGGCCCTGCCGTCGGTGACCGCCGCCAGTTTCCAGGCCAGATTGTGGGCGTCGAGCAGCCCGGTGTTCATGCCCTGGCCGCCGACCGGGCTGTGGACATGGGCCGCGTCGCCGAGCAGGAAGGCCCGGCCCTGGCGGAAGCGCGCCGCCACGCGGTGGTTGACTTTGTAGGTGGCGAACCAGCGCACCTCATGCACCGCCAGGCCCATCTCGCCCTCGATCACGCTGCGCAGGCTGTCGAAGCCGGGCTGCTCCTCGCCCTCCGGCGCGCCGTCCATGATGCCGATCAGCCGGAAGCGATCGGCGCCTTTGATCGGAAAGGCCAGCAGGAAGGTCTCGCCGGTGAGCTTGGTGTTCAGCCGCCCTTCGTCGAGCGCGCCGTCGGCGATGACATCCGCCACGTAGAAGCGCTGGCTGTTGGTGCTGCCCTCGAAGGCCACGCCGAGCTGGCGGCGCACCAGGCTGTGCGAGCCGTCGGCGCCGCACACATAGGCCGCCCGCACAGCGCCTGGGCTGCCGTCCGGCAGGCGGAGGGCGGCGGTGACGCCCGCTGCGTCCTGCTCCAGCCGCTCCAGCGTGGTCCGCCAGCGCACATCGCCGCCCAGCTCGCGCAGGCGCTCGTACAGCAGCTCCTCGTTCTGGCTCTGCTCCAGGCCGAACATGCGCGGATGCGGGGTCTTGCCCAGGCCCATCGGCCCCAGCTCCAGATGGGCGATCCGCTCGCGCCCGCGCCACATCGAGATTCCGTCGACCGGCCGGCCGCGCGCCGCCACCTCCGAGCCAACCCCGAGCTGATCATAGACTTCCAGGCTGCGGGCCTGGACGATCAGCGCCCGCGACTCGCGGGTCGGCCCGTCCTTGCCGTCGATCACCAGCGCCGGGGCGCCCAGCTTCGCCAGCCAGCAGGCCAGCATCAGCCCCGCCGGCCCGGCGCCCACGATCAGCACACTGGTTTCGATTGTCTCGCCCGCTGCTTCGTTCGCCATCGCTCGCTCCTTGCGCTACATCGCCGCCGCTATGCTAGCACGCGCTCCGGGGGAAGAAAAGAGCGCGGGATCGATCGGATTCTCGCCCTGGCGCGGCGCCGGTCCTGTGCTATACTGAAACCGCCGCTCCCGCCCCAATTGTGTTCCCCATCGCTTTTTGTCTCAAAAGGAGCCACTATGCGACGAATCGCCCGTTTCTGCGCCGCCCTGGCCATGCTGCTTTCGGCTGCCGGCCTGCTGCCACGATCGGTGGCGCCGGCCGCCGCCGCCGAGCCCGCCCGCCCGGTCCTGGCCTACTATTACGGCTGGTGGGGCTCCCGCACCTGGGACGCCAGCAAGCTCAGCGACCGGCCGCCGGAATGGTACGAGAGCACCAGCGACGATGTGATGCGCCGCCAGATCCGCGAGGCCAAGGGCGCCGGGATCGACGGCTTCATCTGCACCTGGCGCTACACCTGCGCCCGGCTGCTCCAGCTCGCCGAGACCGAGGGCGGCTTCGCGGTCACCTTCAGCGTCGATCCGGTCGGCGACGGCACGCTCAACTCCTACGACGCCATCGCCGCCAACATGGCCGAGATGAGCCGCCTGGCCTCCAGCAGCGCCTACCTGCGCTGGGACGGCAAGCCGGTGTTCGTCTTCTGGAACGATACCATCTTGCCCGGCGGCGACGGCTCGCTCGGCGGCTGGCAGCGGCTGCGCGGCATGGTCGATCCCGGCCGCACCCAGTTCTGGCTCGGCGGCGGCGTCAATTTCGATCTGCTCGATGTGTTCGACGCGATCCATTTCTTTGACATCACCTGGGAGCGGACCCAGGGCGCGGCCATGACCTCCTACAGCAACAAGCTGGCGGCCTACAATCGCGCCAAGGGCGCCAGCAAGCCCTTCGTGGCGACGGTCATGCCGGGCTACGACGACCGCAAGCTGCGCGGCGGCCACTACCGCGACCGCGAGGGCGGCGCCTACTACCGCGCCGGCTGGGACACCGCCCGCTCCTACAACCCGCGCGCCGTCATCGTCACCAGCTGGAACGAGTGGCTGGAGGGCAGCCAGATCGAGCCCAGCGCCTCCTACGGCAACCAATATCTCGACATCACCCGCGACAAGATCCGCGAATTCCGCGCGCCAACGCCCGCGCCGACCCCGCCGCCGACCACCGGCGGCTTCGCCGACGCCAATTTCGCCAGCACCTGGCAGCGCACCGACAAGCCGGTCCAGGACCAGCGCGTCGGCCGCTCGTGGGTCTGGGGGCCGCAGGTCACCGCAGGCATGAACGAGCCCTACAACGGCGGCTCGCGGCTGGTCCAGTATTTCGACAAGTCGCGGATGGAAGTCAACAATCCGTCCGGCGACCGCGCGCAGCCCTGGTTCGTCACCAACGGGCTGCTGGTCGTCGAGATGGTCCGCGGCCAAATCCAGACCGGCGACAGCTCGTTTGAGAACCGCGGCCCCGCCGACGAGGCCCTGGGCGGCGACCCGCGCGTCAACAACCCTGACGCGCCGGGCTATGGCTCGCTGGCCAACCTGCTCGCGCCCAACGGCGACCGCACCGGCCAGCAGGTCGCCAGCCAGCTGCGGCGCGACGGCTCGATCAGCGCGATCCAGCCGCCGGCAGCGGCCAGCTACGCCTCGTTCGTCCCGCAGACCGGCCATAACATCCCCGGCGTCTTCTGGAACTTCATGAACCAGTCCGGCACCATCTACGAGAACGGCCGCTTCGTCAACGGGAAAGTCGTGGATTGGGTCTTCGCCTTCGGCTACCCCGTCACCGACGCCTACTGGATGCGGGCGCGGCTCGGCGGCAACGAAACCTGGATGCTGGTCCAGGCCTTCGAGCGACGCATCCTGACCTACACGCCGACCAACCCGGCGGCGTTCCAGGTCGAGATGGGCAACGTCGGCCAGCACTACTATCGCTGGCGCTACAATCGCTAAGCGTTCCGGGCTTGGAGATAGGAACACGGGGACTGGA
>DASWWB010000437.1:0-1557 GCA_036406115.1 Herpetosiphonaceae bacterium | reverse complement strand
GGTGGCTGAGGAGCAGCGGTTGGCAGGGGCTTGGCGGTCGGAGCTTGCGGGGCGGCGGGCTTGGCGGTCGGCTGAGGCTTGGCGGTCGGAGCTTGCGTGGCGGGAGGATCAGTCGCAGGCGGCGGCGCGGTGGCGGGGGGCAGTTGGCTAGACTGCCCTCCCGTGCCGCCGCCCTGCTCGCCAAGCCGCGTGGGCTTGCCGGATTCGCACAGCACCAGCTGCGAGCCGTCGGCGTTGGCATGAACGTCGTAGCTCTTGCCGCCAGCCTCCAGCGTCACTTTGGCGCCAGGCGTGATGACCGTCAGATACATCATATCGGGCTCCGGGCAGCCCAGCGAGCTATCCGGCCAGTCCTGAGCCTCGACCTTGGCGACCTTCACGTCGGCCGGGGGGAGATTGAGCTGCTTGGCCAGCGCGGCAACCGCCAGCTGATCAACCGGCCCGACCGCTGGAAACTGGGGTGGCGCCTCAGTCGCCGGCGCCGCTGTCGGCGCGCTTGTCGGAGCCGGGGCCGTCGTCGGCGCTGCTGGCTCGGCCCCGCAGGCCGAAAGCGCCAGGGCGACCGCCGCGATCCTCATCCATCGCATCAAGATCCTCCTGCACATTTGGTACAATAGGCGATAGTCCCGCCCGCTCACCACGAGCAAGCTGCGTGCCATTCTACAACGATTTTTAACGGCGGCGCCGCGCCGCCCGAGGGTTGACTATGCGTGAATCTGCCATCGCCATCGCCCGCGCTGCGGGGGCGGTGCTGCGCGACGGGCTCAGCCGGGAGCGCACCATCGAGCGCAAAAGCGCCAGCGTCGATCTCGTGACCGACATCGACCTGGCCAGCGAGCGGGTGATCCTGGCCGGCCTGCGCGAGCAGTTCCCCGGCCACCGGGTGGTGGCCGAGGAGTCCGGCGACGACGCCCGGGAATCGGAGTACTGCTGGGTGATCGATCCGCTCGACGGCACCACCAACTACGCCCACGGGTATCCGGCCTTTTGCGTGTCGATGGGCTTGCTGGTGGACGGCCAGCCAAGCTTCGGCGTGGTCTACGATCCCATCCGCGACGAGTGCTTTGTCGCCGAGCGCGGCCGCGGCGCCTATCTCAACGAGCGCCCCCTGCGGGTCTCGGCCACCGCCAGCCTGGGCGAGGCGCTGCTCTCGACCGGCTTCCCCTATAGCAAACGCACTAATCCCGACAACAACATCGCCGAGATGAGCAGAATCGTGCTGGAGATCCAAGGCGTCCGCCGCTCGGGCTCGGCGGCGCTTGACCTCTGCTACGTAGCGGCCGGCCGCTCCGACGGCCACTGGGAGCTGGGCCTGGCCCCCTGGGACACCGCCGCCGGCGCCGTGCTGGTCAGCGAGGCGGGGGGCGCGCTCAGCACCTGGGGCGGCGCCGCGTGGCAGCCCTGGATCCCCAAGCTGGTCGCCACCAACGGCAGCATCCACGCCGAACTGCTGGCACTGCTTGTGCCTAGGAACCCGGCCGAACAGTGAATCACAGCAGCCCAGGAGCGACATCCATGGACCAGAAACTCACCATTATGGTAGTCAACGATTCAGAA
>DASWWB010000436.1:0-3762 GCA_036406115.1 Herpetosiphonaceae bacterium | reverse complement strand
GCCAGCGCGCCCGCCAGCCGCCGCCTCACGCCCGCCGCTCCTCCGCCGGCCGGCGCAGGTCCAGCGCGTGGTAATCGTACTGGGTGATGATGTCGAAGCCGCAGCGGCGGTAGAGATTCAGCGCCACCTCGTTGTCGACATCGACTTCCAGCAGGACCTCGGGCCAGCCGCCGTCGCGCAACATCTCCAGCGTTTGGACGAGCGTCGCCCGGCCGTAGCCGCCGCCGCGCAGCTCGGCCGCCACGCCGAAGGCATAGACATAGGCCCGGCCGTTTTCGAAGAATAGCTTCAGGCCGCTGACCGGCCGCCCGTCGCTGACGCCGATGAAATAGCGCTGCCCGCCGACCAGCAGATCGGCCTTGATGCGCTGCTCGACTACCTCGGGCGGGTTGCCGAAGGCCGAGCCGATGATCCGCGCCAGCGCCGGCAGGTCGCCGGGGCCGGCTTCGCGCAGCTCCAGCGGGCGGCGGGGCGGCTCCCACGAGCTGACCGCGCAGCGCATCCGGTACTCGGCGCCGCGGATCGGCGCCGCCAGCGGCGCCAGGAAGGCCTTGCCGGAGCTCGACGCCTGCTCGCAAATCACCAGCACGCTGGCCAGGCCGCGCTGCTTGCAGATCTCGCTCGCCGCCGCCAGCAGCAGCGAGCCGATCCCGCGGCGCCGGTAGGCCGGATCGACGCAGCCGCACAGCTCGACCTCCGGCGTGCCGTCCAAGCCGAGGAAGCCGACCAGCGCGCCCTGCTCGAAATACAGGAAGCGGTCGGCGAGCTCGGCCTCGGTGGAGCGCTCGGGGATCAGGTTGAGCTTGAGATCGAGGCCTTCGGCGCGGTTGCAGCGTGCGGCCAGCGCCTGGACCTCGGGCAGGAGCGCTGGCGGCAGGCCGGCGAGGGCGACGAGGCCGTGGCGGGGCGCGTCACTCATTGGCGCCGTCCTGCTGCTCGGCGGCGGGCTTGACCCGGTTGATCCGCAGGCCGCCCGAGCGGGCCGACTCCTTGCGATAGAAGCGGATGGCCTCGGCGATCTCCTCGTAGCCGTTGGCCGCCAGCTCCTCGGTCAGCGTCTCCAGCCCTTTGCGGTCGTAGGAGACAATCTTGACCGGGCTGGCGATTTGCAGCTCGCCGAAGCCGCGCACGCTCGCCTTGCCGCCCAGCCGCTCGACGATCTCCGAGATCTGGGCGCGCAGTTGGTCGCGCTCGGCGGTCAGGCCCTCCAGCTGGCTCTCGACCTCGCCGAGGTCGCTGCACAGCGTGTAGAGCTGCAAGGCGTCGCTTGGCTCGTCTGCCGGCTCGCCGATTGGTTCGTTGGTTGACTCGCTCATCAGTGGGTTCTCCATCAATCCCGGCCGCCCGGTGCGCGGCGCCGGCCGCCACAGTTTAGCACATGTGGTCAGGGGATCGAGGATCGGGCGGCGCCCTCTGGGCGGAAATCGGGCGAGGCGCTATCCGCCCCGGGCCATGGCGCGTTCGGTCAGCCGCGGATCGCCGGCGCGATTGGGAAGAGCCCAGGGAAAATACGGTATGCCGAGGGCTTGGCGAGGGGATGGAATCACTCTGCGCTGCTTGCTGAGGCGGCTTCTCGGAACGCCGAGCCGTTCGCGCGGCCCATCGCTTGCGGGAAGGGCGGCGAGCGAGGCTCGCCGCCATGGAGCGATACCTCTTCCTGCCGCATCGCCGCCCCGGTCAATGGGCGCCGCGATTCGATACCACCCCGCCGTCCACGTCCGCGAGCGGATGCACCAGGATAAAGGCGGTGGGATCGATCGTGAGGGCAATTGTTTTGATACTGCCGATTTCCAGGCGGGTTACCACACAATACACGGTCTCCTGCGGCGCGTTGGTGCGGCCGCCACGGGCGGGATAGATTGTCACGCCACGCTGCAGGTTGCGCAGAATGGCCTGGCGGATGGCGTCGCTCTCGGTCGAAGTAATCAGGATCGCGTTGTATTGTTCGATGCCGTGGGTTAGAAAATCAATTGTTTTCGATGCCGCGATATAGGTCAAGACCGAATACATGGCGAGCTCGATGCCCAAAAACCATGCGGCGACTGTGAAAATGCCGATATTGAGCAGCAAAATGACATCACCGACTTTGAGCAAATGACTTTGCTTGCTGATGAGCAGCGCCGCGATTTCCGTGCCATCCAGGACGGCGCCGCCGCGGATGGCCAGTCCGATCCCGGCGCCGATGCAGAAACCGCCGAAGACGGACGTCAGAAGCTTGTCGGGCGTGACGTCCGGAAACGTTACCAGGGCGAGGCAGAGCGAGAGTCCGCTGATGGCGAGCGCGCTGCGGAGGGCAAAGGCGGGGCCAATCTGGCGATAGCCGAGGACAACGAAGGGCAGGTTGATGAGCAGAATGAGGAGCGACAGCGGCAGGTCGAGAGCGGTCGCCAGGAGCATGGAAACCCCAGTGACTCCGCCATCGATGAACTGGCTGGAAAGAAGAAACCCTTTCAAGCCCATCCCGGCGCTGGCGATGCCTAGGCCGATCAGGAGGGTGTTTTTGAGTTCGCGGATCAGCGGCTGCATGCGCGAAGGATAGGCGATCTGGCCTCCGGCTGTCAACTGCCGGGCAGGCTGGTCCGGCTTACTCAAGCGGGCGAATCAGGAGAACCGGCCGATCCGTATGCTGGAGGACCCGGGTGGCAACGCTGCCCAGCCAGAGGCGGCTGAGGCCGCTGCGCCCATGGGTCGCCATGACGATGAGGTCGGCGCGCTCTTCGGCCGCTGCCGCCGTGATCATGGTCGCAGGCGGGCCATCGAAGCTCCGCGTGCGGACGGGGCCGCAGTGGGGCGCCAGGCGCTGCGCGATCGTCGCCAAATACGCTGCCGCAGCGGGCTGGAGGTGCTGGTTAACTCGCGCCCACACGGGAATGATGCCGCTCGCCACAAAGCTGAGATCATCGAGCACGGGGATGACTGACACAAGCACGACATGCGCGTCGCAGCGCTGCGCGAGCTGCCGGGCAGGCTCCAGGGCCTGTTCAGCGAACGCGGAGCCGTCGAGCGGAACCAGGATAGTCGCGTACCGGTGGTCTCGGTCAAGAGGCAAGCGCGCCCGCGCCATCTCGGGGGCTTCGTTATGGGCTTGGACTGGCACCACCAGCACCGGCACTGTCGCGGCATGCACAACCTTCTCGGCGACGCTGCCAAAGAGCCACTGCTCCATGCTGCGCCGCCCGGGGGATGCCACCACAATCTCGCGGATCGCCGGGGTTGCGGCGGCCAGCGCCAAAATAGTGGCTGCCGGATCGCCCTCCACGACCGTCGTTGCCACCGCGAGCCCGGTCGTGCTCAGCTGCGTGGCGACGAGTGCCAGATAGGCGCGGGCCGCCGTGTGCTCCGCTGCGCTCCAGCGCTCGAGGTCCGCCGTCGTCAGCATCGGCTGAGCCAGCATCGCGATGCTCGTTAATGGCACGACCGTGCGCAGGAGATGCAGGGCGCCGCCCGTTGTCCGCGCCAGCACGATGGCATGCGATATGGCGGTTTCCGCCAATGTCGAGCCGTCCAGCGGCACGAGGATCTGTTGTGTCATGGGAAGGCTCCGTTCATAAATGCGCCTGATCGCGGCGCGGCATCCAGAGTCGCAAAAACGGTGTTGGCGTCACTCTGGCATAGCCGCGTCGGCGGCGCCCCCGGCCGCTGGCGGCCGGGGGCGCCGGATTGGCTAGGGGGCCAGGCGGCGACGCATGCCGAGCCCTAGGCCCAGCAGCAGCATGCCCAGGATGGCGAGCGCCGCCAGCGGCCCTGCCGGCGTTTGCGTGG